>NZ_JCAQIA010000008.1:0-107426 GCF_059621085.1 Halochromatium sp. NSM3
CATGAGATAATAGTACACTATCGCGCACTTTGCGCAACACTAGAGTCTAGCTCCTCGACGGTACGGTTCTGGTAGTCGCGCACCCGCACCTGCGGCGCGATGTCGGCCTCGGTCACGCGCAGATCAAGCTCGCTCAGCGACGGCTGCGCGAACCCGACAGGCGCAACCATCAGGGCCGTCATCGGGGCAACCAGCAGTGCAACCATCAGCGCACGGGCAGCGACCGGAGCGATGGCAAGCGGGCGGCAGGACCAGTGTCGGCGCATGGGCGTTCCCGGCAAGCTAAACGAACGAACGACGATGATAGCAGGAACGCCGCGCCCTTTGCCGCCGCCGGCCGGCGATCGCTGCGGACAAACTGGTCGCCGACCGCCTGAACCTCGACAGGACCAACTCAGCTCGACCAACGCAGCTCGATCGACTCAGCCCGACTGGCGCAACGCCGACAACGGCGGGCGCACCAACAGCCCATAGGTGCCTAGGGTGCCGGCGGCACCGACCAGCAGGCCGCTGCCGAGCACGCCACCGAGCCAGAGCCAGGGGCTGAACGAGAAGGGCAGCCCGAACAGCTCCCGCGCCAGCACCCAGCCGGTCAGCTCGGCGAACAGCGAGGCGATCAGCCCTGCCAGGAGCCCGGCGGTGGTCAGCTCCACCGCGAGCGCGACCAGCAATTGCCGCCGTTGCGCACCCAAGGCCCGCAGTACCCCATGCTCGGCACGGCGCACCGCCAGGCTCGCCTGAATCCCGGCGTACATCACCAGCAGCCCGGCCAGCAGCGTGAATAGGAACACGTATTCGACCGCCTGGATGCCCTGGCGGATGATGCCCTGCACCTGTTGCAGCAAGGCGCCGACATCGATCAGGGTGACGCTCGGGAACACCTGCATCAGCTCGGTGACCAGCGCCTCCTCGCCCGGTGGCAGGTAGAAGCTGGTGACATAGGTCGCCGGCTCCGTGGCAAGCAACGCCGGCGGCGCGATGACGAAGAAATTGACGTTGAAGCTATCCCATTGCACCTGGCGCAGACTGGTCACCGGCGCCGAAACCTCGCGCCCGGCGACCCAGAAACGCAGCTCCTCGCCGAGATCGATGCCGAGCGTCTCGGCGATGCCTTCCTCGACCGAGAATTGCCCGGGCGCCTCGGCATCGGCCCACCAGCGCCCGGCGACGATCTCGTTGTCGCTCTGCGGTAGCACGGCGAAGCTGAGATTGAACTCGCGCTCGGCCAGGCGCTGCGCCTGGGGGTCATCATAGGCCTCAGGGTCGACCGGCTCGCCGCCGATGGCGCGCAGCCGACCCCGAATCATCGGATAGAGACCCGAGGAGTCGAGCCCCTTGTCGCGCAGAAAGGCATCGAGTGAATCGACCTCGCTTGGCTGGATATTGATCAGAAAGCGATTCGGCGCGCCTTCCGGCAGGGTCTCCTGCCAGCTGCGCAGTAGATCCAGCCGCACCACGGCCAGCAGCAGCAGCGCGAGGATGCCCAGCCCGAGGCCGACGATGCTCAGGATTGCTGCGGTCGGTCGTCGCGACAGCCCGGCCAGCCCGAGCCGCCAGACGCCGCGCGCGCGATTCGTGGCGAGCCCGGCCAGCCAGACCAGCAGCCCCGCGCTGAGGCCGAGCACGACGACTGTCGCCGCGACCCCGCCGAGCAGCTTCCAGGCCAGGCTGGTGTCGCCCGCCTGCCAGAGGATCAACAAGGCCAGCGCGCCGACGGCGCCAGCGGCGCTGATCGCGACCGAGGCCTTTGGTGGCCCCAGATCGCGCCGCAGCACCCGCAGCGGCGGCACGTCGGCGAGCTGCAGCAACGGCGGCAGGCCGAAGCCGGCCAAGGCCACCAACCCGGTGCCGAGCCCGACCAGCGCCGGCGCGCCGCCCGCCGGCGGCAGCGCGCCATCGAACCAGTCTGCCAGCAGCGCCGCAAGACCGAACTGCGCCAACCAGCCGAGCGCGACCCCGAGCAGCCCGGCGATCAGCCCGAACAACAGCAAGCGCAGCGCGAAGACCCGGGTCAGCAGATGCCGGGGCGCGCCCAGACAACGCATCACCGCCACCGCATCGGTCTGGCGCTCGACCAGGCGCCGGCTCGCCAGCGCCATCGCCGCGCCGGCGACCAGCAAGGTGGTCAAGGCGGCCAGATGCAGGAAGCGACTGGCGCGATCGACTGCGGACTCGAATTCGGGGCGGGCGTTGCGCGCATCGATCAGCTCCGCGTTCGTTGGCAGTCGATTCGCGACCCAATCGCGGTAGTCCGCAACAGCATCGGCATCCCCGGCGATCAGCAGTCGGTGGCGGGCGCGGCTCGCCTCGCCAACGAGGCCGGTCGCCTCGACATCGGCCATCGCCATCATCACCCGGGGTGCAATCTGGAAGATGTTGCCGCCCCGGTCCGGCTCATAGGCGATGATGTGGCGCATCGGCAATGCACTCTCACCCAGGGTCAGGCGGTCGTCGACCTGCTTGGCCAGCACATGCAGCAGGCGCGATTCGACCCAGACCTCGCCAGCCGGCGGGCCGCGCGGCACCTCGGTCTCGGCGCCGCCGAGGCGTTCGCGCAACCTGAGCCGGCCGCGCAATGGATAGCCGGCATCGACCGCCTTCACCTGCACCAGTTGGCTGGTCTCGTCGGCGAAGACGACGCTGCGGAAGGTCAGGGTGCGAGCCAGTTCGAGCCCGCGCTGGGTGGCCTCGTCGGCGAGCGCGGCGGGTATCGGCGTGGAGGCCTCGAGCGCCAGATCGGCGGCGAGCAGCTCACCGCCTTGGCGCTGCATCGCCGCCTCGATGCGATCGGTGAAGAAGCCGACCGCAGTGATCGCGGCCACGGTCAGGATCAACGCGCCGGCCAGCAGATAGAGTTCGCCGCTGCGCCAGTCGCGGCGCAGCAGGCGCGCCGCGAGCCGCCAGGCCGCTCCGGCACCGGGCGTTCCAACACTGGGCGCCTCGGCACCGGACATTCCAACACTGGAAGCCCCAGAAGACGTGCGAGGATTCAGGTCGGAATAACCGCCGCGATCATTCATCTCATGGCCTCCAAGTGGCCGGCGCTCATCCCGAGTCGGCGGTCACAGCGGCTTGCCAAGGCCGGGTCGTGGGTGACCAGCACCAGCGCCGCGCCAGCATCCTCGCGCAGTCCGAACAGCAGATCAATGATGCGCCCACCAGTGGCTTCGTCCAGGTTGCCGGTCGGCTCGTCGGCGAACAGCACCTCGGGGTCGGGCGCGAAGGCGCGGGCGATGGCTACGCGCTGTTGCTCGCCACCGGAAAGCTGGCGTGGATAATGGCCACTGCGCTCGCTCAGGCCGACGCGCTCGAGTGCCGCCTCCGCCGTGCGCCGCGCTGAGCTGGCGCTAGCGGCGCTGGCCAGCTCGAGCGGGAGTAGCACATTCTCGAGTGCGGTCAGGGTCGGGATGAGCTGGAAGCTCTGGAACACGAAGCCGACGCGGCCCGCGCGCAAGGCGGCGCGAGCGTCCTCGTCGAGTGGTTCAAGCGGGCTGCCGCAGAGTTCGACCGAACCGCTGCTGGCGCGATCCAATCCCGCGAGCAGACCGAGCAAGGTCGACTTACCACTGCCGGAGGCGCCGACGATCGCCACCGCCTCGCCGGGCGCGACCTCGAGATCGACGCCGGTGAGGATGTCGAGCGCACCGCTCGGCCCTTGCACCTGCTTGGCCAGTGACCTAGCGCGGCAGATGGGGCGCGCCCTGGTCGTGGCAGCGGGAGCGGCAGCGGCGTTGTCGCCGGGGTCGACGTTGGCGTAGGAATCAGCCGCTTCGGCGTTGCGCGCCTTAGCTTCGGCCTTAACTCCTCTATCTTCGGCGTTGACTCCCTTGGTCTCAGCGCCACCCCCCTTGGCGGTTGCCGCGACCGAGCCCATGCTGTGCTCTCGACCGTCCTGATCCTTTTTCGGAGCCTGATCCCACATGCTGCGCATTCTCCTGTCGTTACTGTTGCTACTGCCCCTCGCCGCTATGACCGAGGTGCCACCGGGGGCGCTGGCGGGTGATCAGGCCATCGATCAGGGCGCTGTCGATCGCATTGCCGAGTCGTCAATCGCCACCGAGGCGCCGGTGCTGCTGGTGCTCGGCGATAGCCTGAGCGCCGCCTACGGCTTGCCATTGGACCAGGGCTGGGTGAGTCTGTTGCAGGCGCGAATCGACGAGCGCGGTTTTCCGCATTTGGTGGTGAATGCCTCGATCTCGGGGGATACGGTCGCCGGCGGTCTGAGCCGGTTGCCGGCCTTGCTTGCCGAGCACGAGCCGGCGATCGTGCTGATCGAGCTTGGCGCCAACGACGGCCTGCGCGGTTTTGCGCCGGCCAAGATCGAAGACGACCTGGTCACGCTGGTCGAGCAAGCGCAAGCGGCCGATGCCGAAGTCGTGCTGATCGGTGTGCGCCTCCCGCCCAACTATGGTTCGGCCTACACCGAGCGCTTTCAACGCCTCTTCGCCACAGTCGCCGACCGGACCGGGGTCGCGCTGGTCCCGAGGCTGCTCGCCGATGTCGCTGAAGACCCGCGCTTGATGCAAGCCGATGGCCTGCATCCGACCGCCGAGGCTCAGCCGCTGATCCTTGAGACGGTTTGGCCAGTGTTAGCTCCGCTGCTTGACACCGACGACTGAGGTCGGGGTTGGCCGATGAAGGTGTCGGGTGGACGGCCAGGCTCAACCCTGATCGCTCGCGGAGCAGGGGCCGCGAAACTGTTCAGGTACGTTGGTGGGACAGGCGCCGCAGTCCTCATTACCAGGTACCGCAAAATCGATCTTGCGCGGATAGGGCAGGTCGAGCCCGTCCATCAGGGCGACGAAGGCGTCTTTCGAGCGACCGTGATTCAGGCGCGGGTTGCGCGCCTTCTCTTGGGCGATGGTCGAGACAAAGCGCTGCTCGTAGTCGTGGGCTGGATAGACCAGGGTCTCGTCCGGCAGCGAGAACAGCTTGTTCTGGATGCTATGGTAGAGCGTGGCCGCATCGCCGGATTGAAAATCGGTGCGGCCGCAAGCCTCGATGAGCAGTGCATCGCCGGTGAACAGCAGCTTCTGCACCGGGGTGTCGATCAGATAGGCGTGATGGTGGTCGGTATGGCCGGGGGTGAACAACGGATGCAGGCTCACCGAGCCGACCGCGAAGGGCTCGCCTTCCTGGACGCCGAGGTCAGCGCAGGGCAGGTCGAGCATCTTTGGATAGGCGGTCTGGCAGCCGGAGCGTTGCTTGAAGCGCCGCGCACCGGTGAGGTGGTCGGCATGCACATGGGTGTCGAGCGTCGCCATCAGCGTCAGCCCGAGGTCCTTGAGCACCTGCAGATCACGTTCGACGGTATCCAGTACCGGGTCGACCAGGATCGCCTGGTTGGTCTGCTCGCAGCCAATCAGATAGGTGTAGGTGGAAGAGTCCGACTCAAAAAGCTGCTTAAAAATCATTCTGAAAACCCTTATGTGTGATGCTTGGATCTGGTCCGGGGATGGGCGGCAGTTTGGTGTATATCATGGCTGCTGTTGCCATCCTGATTTCAGCCAATATCCGTTATGAATCGGTCTCTCTCGATCCTGCTCGTCTTCGCCCTCACCGCCATTCTCGGCGCCTGCACCTCCGGCCCGCGCGTGACCGGGCAAGAGTCCTACGATGGCCAGGCCGCAGTCGGTATTGTGCGCCCGCCCGGCGCTCAGGGCGCCATGATCCAGCGTCGTCTGGTCTCGGGGCTCGACTCTAGTGGCGCCTTCGCTGGTCTGTACCCGCTGCGCTCACCGCATGAGAGCACCGAGGTCGAGATCTTGATCGAGCCTGTGGTGGTCGAGGCGCAGTCGGGCAGCCGCGGTTTCGAGCGCTTGCTGTTACAGATTCGTGCCTACCGTAAGAACGATCGTGGCGATGCTTTCAACAAGCGCTATCGGGGCAAGGCCTCCGGTAACCGTGATGGGCTCGACGATATTCTCGAGCCCCTCGGACATGATCTGAAACGCCGCTTTGGTGCCAAGCCCGTCTATTGATGGACCAAAGACCATCCAGGCGGTCTGAGATTTGACAGGCATCGCCTTAATACAGGAATCGACCGTGATCAACGGAAACGGCGCAGGTACCACCACTCGAACAACCGTTTGAGCCAGTGGAAGACCGGCGAGCTGGGCAGGATGAGGTTGCGCTTGGGCGTGCGCGCGACGAGCATGCCGCGATCATTGGCATCGACGATGCACAGCAGCTCGACCTTGAAGGTCTCGCTCGGCGTCTTGCCCGCCAGCTCGGCGACCAGATTCTTGGCCGCAGCGCCGGCCTGCAGGTCGGCCATGTGCGCCTGCTTCGGCATCCAGTCTGGGCCGGGGAAGCTGCCTGAATCGCCAACCACATAGGTGCGCTCGAAGCCCAGCACCCGGCACTGGGCATCGGCTTGCACAAGACCACCCGGCGAGCGGGGCAGGTCGGTCTCGTCGAACCAGGTGTTGCCGGTCATGCCGGGCATGAAGATGATCAGGTCGGCGGGGAATTCGCCGCCCTCGGTGATGACCTTCTCAGCGGTGAACTGCTTGGGCTTGTGTCCGAGGTGGGTCTCGATGCCGACCCGCTGCATCTCGGCGAGCAGTTTGTCGACCGCCTTGGGGCCGAGTCGGTTGCCGGGCCGCTCGGCCGGGGTGAAGAAGACGATGCGGAAGCGCTCGCGGCGGCCCTCCTTGCGCAGCTGCCGATCGAGTCCGAACAGGAACTCAAAGATCGGCCCACCGCGCATCGACGCGGGCTCCTGCGGGTTGCCGGCGAAGCCCATGGCAATGGTGCCGCCATCGAGTGAGCGCAGCCGGTCGCGGATCGCCTCGGCGGCGGCAATGCCCTCGCAGGGGGTGATCGCATGCTCGATGCCGGGCAGTTTCTTGATGAAACGGCCACCGCTGGCAATGATCAGGCCGTCGTTCTCGACCGTCCCGGCATCGGTGTGCAGCAGCCGGCCGCCGTCGCTCAGACCGGTGGCCGAGGCGGCGAGATGTTCGGCGTCCATCTTGCTGAAGAAAGGGCCGAGATCGAGCCGTAGATCCTCGCCCTTGCGCAGGCCGCTCGGCACCCAGATCAGGCCCGGATAGTAGACGAACTCAGGGCGCGGGCTGACGACGGTGATCTGGCCCTCGAAGCCTTGGTCGCGGAGGGTCTTCAGGGAGGTCAGCGCGCCGAACCCGGCGCCGACGATGGTCACGCGTTGCATACAATTCTCCAAATGCTGGGGGCGGGCTGATGGATGTGAGCGTCCTTCGCGCCGTTTTCCATGGGTTGACCAATCGGTTGACGACATCGCATACTGTTCGGCTACGTCTGCAAACGGCGTTCTCCTTGCTCCATTGCGCGCCCAATGTCCACGCCCGGTGTCCAGCACCCGGTGTCCACGCTCAGCGTCGCGGGGGGCTTCTGTTATCCATGAGGAGCATTATGCGTCATTACGAGATCGTCTTTCTGGTGCATCCGAGCCAGAGCGAACAAGTCCCAGCGATGCTGGACCGCTATCGAACCAACCTCGAAGCACGCGGTGGCCAGATCCATCGGCTTGAGGATTGGGGACGGCGCCAGCTGGCCTATCCGATCAACAAGATTCATAAGGCGCATTATGTGCTGATGAACGTGGAGTGCGATGCCGAGGCGCTGGCCGAACTCGAGAGTGCCTTTCGCTTCAACGATGCCGTGCTGCGCAACATGATCATCAAGCGCGATGCGGCGGTCACCGAGCCGTCACCGCTGCTGAAGAGTGGCGATGAGCGCGAGGGCTCGGACGACGACGGCGGTGAGCGGGGAGAGCGTCGCTCACGGCGCTCGGAGGAGGACGGCGAGGGTCGCTCCGAGTCGCGCGATTTCGACAGCGACTAAACAAGCCGTCGATAGCGACATCCGCATCCCGTTTTCGCATCTGTTTTCATCGAGGCACTCATGTCACGCTATTTCCGCCGCAAACGCTACTGCCGCTTCTCCGCCGAAGGCATCACCGAGATCGACTACAAGGACATCAACCTACTCAAGGCCTTTGTCAGCGAGTCCGGCAAGATCGTCCCCAGCCGCATTACTGGTACCTCGGCGCGCTACCAGCGCCAGCTCGCCACGGCCATCAAGCGCGCGCGCTTCGTCGCGCTCCTGCCCTATACCGACGGCCATTGAGCCCGAGCACAGTCCTACAACGCATTCGACCTGGAGATCCCCGTGGATTTGATCCTGATGAAGAAGGTACGTGGCTTGGGCGAGCTGGGAGACAAGGTCTCGGTGCGCTCCGGCTATGGCCGTAATTTCCTGATTCCATCCGGCTACGCCAAGCCGGCGACGGCAGAGAATCTCAAACTCTTCGATGAGCGTCGTGCCGAACTCGAGCGTGAGGCCGCCGAGGCGCTCGCCGCCGCCGAGGACCGCAAGGCGAAGCTCGAAGGCGTCATTGTTACGGTGCCGCGCAAGGCCGGCGACGAGGGCCGGCTGTTCGGCTCGGTCGGCACCGCCGACATCGCGACCGCGATCACCGAGGGTGGACTCGGCATCGAGCTGCTCAAGAGCGAGGTTCGCCTCCCCAATGGGCCGTTCCGCGCCGTCGGCGATTACGACGTCGAGCTGCATCTGCACTCGGACGTCTCGGTGACCGTGCGCATCGAGGTTATCCCGGCGACTTAAGAAGCTGTCTATCAACTGTTTCCCGACTTGAGCGCCACTGGCTGGCGACAAGCGGGAAGTAGAAAATGGACAAATTCTAAGCGTCCGACCGACGCGGCTCCGCTCCGAAGCCGCGCTCATTCTTGGCCAGATCGCTGGCCCAGAGTGCTAGCCTAGATCCGCAACAATAGGCGGGCTGGGTCTTCCAGCGTGTCCTTGATACTGTGCAGGAATTGCACCGCTTCGCGTCCATCGACGATGCGGTGATCATAAGACAGGGCCAGGTACATCATCGATCGGATCACTACCTCACCATTGACCGCGATCGGGCGCTCCTGCACCTTGTGCAGGCCGAGGATCGCACTCTGCGGCACGTTCAGGATCGGCGTCGAGAGCAGCGAGCCGAAGATGCCGCCATTGGTGATCGAGAAGGTGCCGCCGGTCAGCTCCTCGAAGCTCAGCGAGCCGTCCTTGGCCTTGTGGGCGAAGTCGACGATGCCGCGCTCCACGTCCGCCATGCTCAGCTGGTCGCAGTTGCGCAGGATCGGCACCACCAGGCCGCGCTCCGAACTCACCGCGATGCCGATATCGTAGTAACCGTGGTAGATGATGTCGTCGCCATCGACCGAAGCATTGATGATCGGGAACCGCTGCAACGCCTCGACCGCAGCCTTGACGAAGAACGACATCAGGCCCAGGCGTACGCCATGCGTCTGCTCGAAGCGCTCCTTGTATTGAGTGCGCAGCGCCAGCACCGAGCCCATATCGACCTCATTGAAGGTGGTCAGCATCGCCGCCGTGCGCTGGGCTTCCACGAGGCGTTCCGCGATGCGCGCGCGCAGTCGGGTCATGGGCACTCGCTGCTCGGGTCGGCCCGCCTCGCCGGTGAGTCGCGGCAACGGCGGGTTTCCGGAGACGGGTGCGTCGTCTTCCACCTCCAGCGACTGCGCCTGTTTGGCCAAGGCCGCAGCATCGGGATCGATCGCCGGCTCTTCAGCCTCCTGTTCATCCAGCCAGGCGAGCACGTCCGCCTTGGTGATGCGCCCGGCCTTGCCGGTGCCTGGGATGCGGCTGGCATCCAGGTTCATCTCCTTGACCAGTCGCCGCGCGGCTGGCGCTAGCACGGCGCTGTCGGCACGCGTCGCCGTCGTCTCGGATGCGGCGCGTGATTCCTTGGGTGCTTTGTCGTCAGCTCGGCGCTCTGGCGCGGCGTCCTGTGTGGCTGCTGGGGCGGCCTTGGAAGCGGCTCGGGGCTCGGCTCCGCCCCCGGAGACAGCGCCGGACTTGGCCCCGGACTCAGCCTTGGGCGCCGCGTCGGCCGTGGTCGCTGGCGCCGCTTCGATGCGCGCGAGCAGGCTGTCAGCCGCGACCACGTCGCCCTCGGCGGCATTCACCTCGGCCAGCACGCCAGCGGCGGGCGCTGGCACCTCCAGCACCACTTTGTCGGTCTCCAGGTCGACGAGATTCTCGTCCTGGCGCACGCGTTCACCAGGCTGGAAATGCCACGTCAGGACCGTGGCATCGGCAACGGATTCGGGGAGGGCGGGAACGCGAACTTCAGTGGACATGAGGCTGACAGGCGTCGGGTAAAAAGGGATTCATGGAGCGATGTTCAAGGGCAGCGTATCAATAAGAGGCACATCAGAGCGGCTCATCGTCGTCGGTGCTCAGCCCGTCGTCGAGTGGCACCGGGATGCGACGATTCATGTTGGGGTTGATGCGCCCGGTCAAGGCCTCGTCGATCAACTGTTCTTGCTGTTCGACATGGACCGAACGATGTCCAACCGCTGGCGTCGCCGCCGCTGCGCGGCCAACGTAGAACGCCTGCTTGCCGCTCAAGATCAGCCCGTGGAAGCGATGCTTGATCTGATCCCAGGCGCCCTGGTTCTGCGGCTCCTCTTGGCACCAGATGATCTCGTTGGTGTCCGGATAATCGGCGAGCACGGCGGCGAAGGCCTCTTTTGGGAACGGATACAGCTGTTCGATGCGGATGATGGCCACGTCGTCCAGCCCGCGCGCGCGGCGCGCCTCAAGCAGATCATAATAGACCTTGCCGGAGCAAAAGATCAGCCGCTCCACTGCAGCCGGGTCGAGGCTGTCGACTTCCGGGATCAGCGGCAGGAAGGCGCCGTGCGCGAGTTCGTCCAACGACGAGACCGCGAGGCGATGGCGCAGCAGGCTCTTCGGTGTCATCACCACCAGCGGGCGCCGATAGTCGCGCAACAGTTGCCGGCGCAGCAAATGGAACATCTGCGCCGGCGTGGTCGGCACGCAGACCTGGATGTTGTGCTCGGCACAGAGCTGCAGGAAGCGCTCCAACCGGGCCGAGGAATGCTCGGCGCCCTGGCCCTCGTGCCCATGCGGCAATAGCATCACCAGCCCGCAGTCGAGGCCCCATTTGCTGCCAGCCGAGCTGATGAACTGGTCGATCACCACTTGCGCGCCATTGGCGAAATCGCCGAACTGGGCCTCCCAGATCGTCAGCGCATTGGGCTCGGCGGTGGCGAAGCCGTACTCGAAGCCGAGCACGGCTTCCTCCGAGAGGATCGAGTCGATGGCGATGAACGACGCCTGATGCTCGGCGATGGACTGCAGCGGGGTATAGTCGTTGCCGGTACGCTGACAATGAACCTTGGCGTGACGGTGGACGAAGGTGCCACGGCTCGTATCCTGGCCCGAGAGCCGCACCGGATAGCCGGCGTCGAGCAGCGTGGCATAGGCCAGCGTCTCGGCGAAGCCCCAGTTGCAGAGCTGATCGCCCTGGGCCATCTTGCGCCGCTCCGACCAGATCTTGGCCACCCGCGTATGCAGCTCGAAGCCCTCAGGCAACAGCAGTTGCTGCTCGGCCAGCTCGCACAGCCGCTCGCGCGCCACGCCGGTCTCGGCGGGTAAGCGCCAATCGTGGCCGAAGCGTGATTTCCAGTCGACGCGATAGCGATTCCCCAACCCGCAGAGGACCGGTCGCGCGACCACGATGCCATGCTCGATGTTGGCCCGGTAGTCCTCGATCAAGGCGCCAGCCTCATCGCGGCTCAGCTCGCCGCGGTCGATCAGGCGATCGGCATAGATGGCGCGGGCGGTCGGATGCTGGCGGATGCGCTTGTACATCATCGGCTGGGTCACCGCCGGCTCATCGGCCTCATTGTGGCCCAGGCGGCGATAGCAGATCAGGTCGATGACCACGTCCTTCTTGAACTGGTTGCGATAATCCAGCGCTAGGCGGGTGACGAAGATCACCGCCTCCGGGTCGTCGCCGTTCACATGGAAGACCGGCGCCTGCACCATCTTGGCGACATCGGTGCAATAGAAGGTCGAGCGCGTGTCAAGTGGGTTGCTGGTGGTGAAGCCGATCTGATTGTTGATGACGATATGCACGGTGCCGCCGGTGCCGTAGCTGCGTGTCTGCGAGAGTTGCAAGGTCTCGGTGACCACGCCCTGACCGGCGAAGGCGGCATCGCCGTGGATCAGCACCGGCATCACCTGATCGCCGTTGTCATCGCCGCGCCGGCGCTGGCGCGCGCGCACCGAGCCCTCGATCACCGGGTCGATGATCTCCAGGTGCGAGGGATTGAAGCCGAGCGCGACATGGGTGATGCCGCCCGGGGTGTCGATATCGGTGGAGAAGCCGAGGTGATACTTGACATCGCCGGCGCGCTGGCGCGGGCTCAGGCGCACCTTGCCCTCGAACTCGGCGAAGATCTCCTGCGGCGGTTTGCCGAGGGTGTTGACCAGCACATTGAGCCGGCCACGATGCGCCATGCCGATGACGATCTCGCGCACGCCCTTGCGGCCGGCACGTTGGATCAGCTCGTCGAGCAGCGGGGTCAGCGCCTCGGCGCCCTCGAGTGAGAACCGCTTCTGGCCGACATAGCGGGTGTGTAGGTATTTTTCGAGTCCTTCGGCTGCGGTCAGTAGGGTCAGCAGCCAGCGCCGGTCGGCGGCCTTCAGCTCCGGGCGCGCCTGATAGCCCTCGATGCGTTTCTGCACCCAGCGTTTCTCGCTGGTCGAGGTCATGTGCATGTATTCGGAGCCGACCGGCCCGCAGTAGATGCGCTGCAGCAGATCGATGATGCGCCGCAGCGGCATCCGGTCTGGCGCGTAGAGCGAACCGGTGTGGAAGACCTGATCCAGGTCGGCGTCTTCCAGGCCGTGATAGCTCGGCTGCAGATCGGCCACCTTGGGCGCTTGGCGCAGCTTCAGCGGGTCCAGGGTGGCGATCTGATGGCCGCGATAGCGGTAGCTATTGATCAGCCGTACCACCGCCGTCTGCTTCTCGGCTGCGGCGGGCTCGAGCCGGGTCAGCGAGCGACTCTGGGCGCGATTGCGGCTCTCGTGGGCCAGGCGTTGAAAGTTCTCGCGCACCGGCCCATGCGGCACCTCATTGGCCGCCTCCCGGTGCATGGCCTCGAAGCGCTCGCGCCAGGCCAGATCGATACTGTCCGGGTCCTTGAGGAAACGCTCGTAGAGGTCCTCGATGAAGGCGGCGTTGCCCCCGTAATAGGCGGATGAGTTGCGGAAAAGCTCAAGAAGCGCGCTCATGGTGTCTCGGAAGGAGGCTCGGGTGCCCGGTCGCTGGCCTGACACCCGAGTGTAGCGCACCGCATTGGCTTCACGTGTGCTCGGGTTTTCAATATCAAGTATGGCTTATGGGGGGCATGCGATCACGCCGCATGCTCAGCGGGATGCCTCCAGCGCGGCGATGCGTTGCGCCAACGGCGGATGACTCGCGAACAGGGCCGTGAAGCCCTGCGCGATCTTACCGGAGATACCGAAGGCGGCGAACTCGCCAGCGGGCAGGTCTTGCGGTTCATGCACGCGCTGCAAGGCGCGCAAGGCCGCGATCATCTTCTCGCGCCCGGCCAGGCCGGCGCCGCCGGCATCGGCGCGGTACTCGCGGAAGCGCGAGAACCACATCACGATCATCGAGGCGAGGACAGAGAGCAGGATCTCGGCGACGATGCTGACGACGAAGTAACCGATGCCGTGCCCGTGCTCGGTCTTGAACACCACGCGGTCGATCGTGTGGCCGATGACCCGCGCTAGGAACACCACGAAGGTGTTGACCACACCCTGGATCAGCGCCAGCGTGACCATGTCGCCATTGGCGACATGGCTGATCTCGTGGCCGACCACGGCTTCCACCTCGTCCTTGCTCATGTGTTGCAGCAGGCCAGTGCTGACCGCGACCAGCGCGTCGTTCTTGTTCCAACCGGTGGCGAAGGCGTTCGGGTCCGGCTGGTCGAAGATGCCGACCTCGGGCATCTGGATGCCGGCCTGTTCGGACTGGCGGCGGACCAGATCGATCAGCCAATGCTCGAAGGGCGTCGAGGGTTGCTCGATGATCTGCACGCCCATCGAACGCTTGGCCATCCACTTCGAGATGAACAGCGAGATCAGCGAGCCCGAGAAGCCGATCACCGCCGCGAGCACGAGCAGGGCGCCCAGGTTCAGATCGACATTGTTCGCGGCCAGCAGGCCGTTGATACCCAACAGGTTGAAGACGATACTGATGACGACGAGTACCGCGACATTGGTGCCCAAGAACAGCAGGATACGCATCATGGCGTTTGGACCTCAGCGAGTGAAGAAGACGTCTTGGTGTCGCAGTCGCCTGTGTCAGCGAGGCCTGATCAGGCTCAGCAGACCGATGGTTGCGACCGCACGACCCTGGAAAGCCGCGCTAAACATGCGTGCTCTGTCGGGACTTGACAAGATGTCCGAGGACGCAAGCGATCAGGCTGTTCGCTGATTTCGCTGCGACGTCATTTTTTGCTGGACAAGGCGCCGTGAGGCCACTAATATAACGGGCTCGCTAACGGGGCCATAGCTCAGCTGGGAGAGCGCAACACTGGCAGTGTTGAGGTCGGCGGTTCGATCCCGCCTGGCTCCACCAAATATGAAAGATCCTGATTCATATCAAGCCTCTGTCCCCATCGTCTAGAGGCCTAGGACACCGCCCTTTCACGGCGGCAACCGGGGTTCGAATCCCCGTGGGGACGCCAAACCAGAAACGGGCTCGTCGAGCGATCGGCGAGCCCGTTTTTTTGTGGACCCCTCCACGGCTAGCAAGTATCACGAGATCAAGCCCACCCATCTCGGTCGGTTTCAGTACCGATAGGCCGACTCAATCCGGCCTCGCGTCAACAGGCCATAGAGGTGGTTGATGCCCGGTGCGATGGGGCGGGTGACATAGAGAGCTTCGGCGCCTTCGCGATTGAGAATGTCCAAAGCCTCTTGCAGCGTCGCTTGCAGATGGACCGCAGCTAGCTCGAGCCGGTCCGCCGGGATCTCACGCAGGTCGATCTCCTGCGCATGCTCGTCTTGCGAAAGGTAACTGGCGATCGCGATGCCCGGCATGGCAAAGGCTGGCGTTCCATCGCGCTCGACAATGATCCACTCGAGGCCTTGACTCATCAGCTGCCGTGCCTGCTCACGGCTGAGCATCGGCTCCTGGCGCGTGCAGTGGGTATTCATGACGCTTGCGACGCCACTGCGACGTAGCATGGCGATCACCGGATTGGAGCGATAGTCCAAGCCATTGGCCTTGAGCATGGTCACGAACAGCGACTCCTTCTTGAAGAGTTGCTTGCTGGTGACCGCAGCCAGGATGATGGTGAGCATGCCGGGCATGATGACGCCCGGGCTGTGAGTCAGCTCGACCACCGCCGTCAGCGCCGCCAGCGGAGCCTGAAGGCTGGCGCCCATCATCGCGCCCATGCCGAGCAGGGCGTAGAAGCTGGCATGCTCTGCGTCAACGCCCATCAGGCTGGCCGACATCACGCCCGTGAGGTGGCCAAGGGTCGCGCCCATGAACAGCGCCGGCCCGATGGTGCCGCCCGGGATGCCGAGCCCGACGCTGGTCGAGGTCGCCAACAGCTTGGCGATGAGCAGTACCAAGAGAACGGTCCAAGGGAAGCTCTGGGTGAGCAAGCCATCCAGCGAATCATAGCCAAGCCCCATGACCTCGGGGACGAGCGCGCCAAAGGTGCCTGCGGCGAGCCCGGCGAGACAGACGCGCGTGAACAAGCCGAGCGGCTTGCTGACCTCGGCGATCGACTGCAAGAGTTGGATATAGGCGGCGGAGACCGCACCCGCGAAGAGACCGATCAGCAGAACCGGCAGCAGATTCGAGGCCGAGGTCACCAAAAACGGTGGGATGGCGAAGGCCGGGGCGCTGCCGAACAGCGAGACTGAAAGCGCGTTGGCGCTCACGGCGGCGAGGATGATCGGGATAAAGCCGGTGATGCTGTACTCGAGCGCCAGCACCTCGAGGGCAAAGATGACGCCGGCCAGTGGCGTATTGAAAGAGGCCGAGATCCCAGCCGCAGTGCCGCAGGCGACCAACGTGCGGATGCTGTTGTTGGGCAGGCTCAGCCATTGGCCGATGAGGCTGCCGCTGGCCGCGCCCAGATACACATGTGGTCCCTCGCGCCCAACCGAGTGGCCGCTGACGATGGCGATGGCCGCGCCGAGGAATTGGAGGATGAAGCCACGCAGTGTCATATGACCCTGGTGGTATTCCATGCGCTCCAGCACGCGGGCGACGCCGAGCACATCGATGCCCTTGGCGAAGCGCAGGAACAGCAGTCCGATCAGCAGCGCACCCAGTACCGGCAGCAGGAAGCGCCACAGCGGCGCGACGGCCTCGTAGTTCTCGCCGTGCTCTGGCAGCATAAGCGCCTGCGTGCCTTCCACGGCCAAGCGAAAGGCAATGATCACCAATCCGGTGGCGAGGCCAGTGACGAGTCCAAGGAGGGCATGGGAGAAGAGTGCGTCCGGCCGCGCGAGCTGCAGTCGCAGCCGTTCCAGGTTCGGCCGCCGACCGCGCATGAAGTCTCGTTTGCCCATGAGGGCGATTATACCGATCGCAACTCAGCACACGTTCCTGACAGCGCTTGCACCCCAAGGACACCCGTCGGTTGGTCTTGTTGTCTCATCCCGAACTGGCTGGTTGGATCAGCATCTCCATTCTTAGCTCAGAGCTTCTTAGCTCAGAGCTGATCCGTCTCGACGACGCGGACCTCATCGCCGGCCGCGAGGCCGAGGAAGCCGCGCGTGATGACCTGGGTGCCGGGCTCGAGACCGGCGAGGATCTCGACCTGATCGGTGATGCGCAGGCCGGTCTCGACCGCTTGGCGCGCCGCCTTGCCATCGGCATCGATGATCCAGAGGAAGGGGCCGGCGCGCTCCTGGCGGATGCTGCGGAAGGGGACCATGAGGCGCGCCATGCCGCGACTGCTGAAGCGAAGACGCACGAACTGTCCAGCGCGCGCGTCTTCCGGGATCTGCTCGAAGGTGACCTCGACCTTGGCCTGACGGCCACGCTCGGACAGGGTCGGATGGATACGCAGGATCGTGCCGGGAAACGTGCGTCCTCCCAACGCATCAATGCGGATCTGGACTGCATCGCCGACCGCAAGTTGCGGCAGTACCAACTCGGAGACTAGGACCTCGGCCATCAGCGAGTCGGGATCGGCCACGCTGAGCAGATGGGTGTGCTTGGCGACGAAGTCCCCCGGCTCGGCCAGACGCGCCGTGACGATGCCATCGAAGGGCGCGCTGATCTTGGTGAACGCCAGTCGCGTCTCCAGCACCTGACGCTGTGCCTCGGCAACGGCGACCGCAGTGCGCGCCTGGGCGATCTCGTCGTCGGAGGCGCCGCCGCGCCCAGCCAGGGCCTCGAGCCGCTGCAGATCGAGTCGTTTTTGGGCGCCGGTTGCGCGGGCGGCATCGAACTCAGCCCGCAGCAGATCATCCTCCAGCCGCAGCAGCGTTTGGCCCTGCGCGACCCGATCGCCTTCAAACACCTCAAGCGCGATGATGCGCCCTTCTTCTTGGCTGTGCAGTCGCACCAGCCGGCGCAGCCGCAGACTGCCGGGGCGCTCGTACTGCATCGAGACCGAGGCGCGCTCGGCGGTGATCGCCGTGACTAGGTGTGCCGTCGATGGGGGCGCGGGTTTGGGCGACTCCTCGCTGGCCGTTGTCGAGCCGCTTGGGTCCTCGCCGCAGCCGACCAGCAGGACGACGAGCGGGATGCTGACCAGCAGCGCCCATCCTGGTCCGGTGTTCATGCGCCTTGATGGGTAATATCGACAGCATCGATGGGCGAGGGCGGAGCCGTCGAGGCCGCGCTAGCGTCCCGGTACTCGTAGTGCTTGATCTTGCGGCGCATGTTGCGCTGGATGATCACACCCAGCACCTTCCATTCAAGCCCCGTCAGCTCGATCTCCGGAAAGCGCGCGTTCAGTGCTAGCAGCCATTCACGCCCCTGCTCATCGCGCCGGTACTGACGGAACCAACGCACACCCTCGACCTCGGCGAATACATACATGCCGCTGCGGCATTGTTCGGTCGGCTCGACGATAACCACGCACTTGTCCGGGAACTCGGGCTCCATATCCGGCCCGAGCACCTGCAGTGCATAGGGCTCGTGCATACTGCAGCCGGTGCCTTCCAGCATGGGTTCTGACATCATGAGACCTCATCTGTGTATCCAGCATTGCGCCCGGCGCGGCGAGCGTCCAACGTCCGCGTTCATAAGGTGGGATTGACCGCGCGGAGGTCAACGTCTTGCGCGAGGCCTTTGGCCTTACCGTTATATAGCTCCTCGTCACGCGGTCGCCCGAAAGAAGCCAGAGTCCATGATTCGAATCCATGCTGCCACCGAGCGCGTCCACGCGGACCGGCGCGATCGTCACAATCTGCGCGGTATCTTGCCTTATCTTGCCGAGTTTCGCGGGCGCGCGCTGCTCGCGCTCCTGTGTCTGGTGCTGGCCAAGCTGGCCAACATCGGCGTGCCGCTGGTGCTCAAGGAGATCGTTGACGCCTTCGAGCAGGCGCGCGATGAGCTGTTGGTGCTGCCGATCGGCCTGCTCATGGCCTATGGCGCGCTGAAACTCAGCAGCTCGCTATTCAACGAGCTGCGCGACGTGGTCTTCGCGCGCGTGCGTTTTCGTGCCATGCGCCGACTCTCGACCCGGGTGCTGACGCATCTGCACCGGCTCTCGCTAAGCTATCACCTGGGCCGGCAGAGCGGGGCGGTGAGCCGCGATCTGGAGCGCGGCACGCGCTCGATCGCGACCATCCTCAATTATCTGGTGTTCAGCGTGATCCCGGTGCTGGTGGAGTTCACGCTGGTCGCCTTGGTGCTGCTGACCAAGTACGAGCTGATCTTCACCCTCGTCACCTTTGGCACCGTCGCCGTCTACGTCGGCTTCACCTTCGCCATCACCGAATGGCGCATGGATTATCGCCGGCAGATGAACGTGCTCGATTCGCGCGCCAATACCCACGCGTTCGACAGCCTGCTGAATTACGAGACGGTCAAATACTTCGGTAACGAGCGCCTGGAACTCGACCGCTACGACGAGACCCTGGCGCGCTGGGAGGATCTCGCGGTCAAGAGCCAGTCCTCGATGTCGCTGCTCAACTTCGGCCAGGGCAGCATCATCGCCATCGGCGTCACGGTGATCATGGTCTATGCCGCCCAGGGCGTGGTCAGCGGCGCCATGAGCATCGGCGACCTGGTGCTGGTCAACGCCTTCATGCTGCAACTATTCATCCCGCTCGGTTTCCTCGGCATCGTCTACCGACAGATCAAGTATGCGCTGGCCGATATGGATCTGGTGTTCAAGCTGCTCGAGCGCACCCCCGAGATCACCGACGCGCCCGGCGCACCGGCGCTGCGACTGGACAAGGGCGCGGTGCGCTTCGAGCAGGTCGGCTTCCACTATCACTCCGAGCGCGCGATCCTGCACGCGGTCGATTTCCACATCGACCCCGGCGAGAAGGTCGCAGTGGTCGGCCATAGCGGTGCCGGCAAATCGACCCTGGCGCGGCTGCTGTTCCGCTTCTACGACCCGCAGCAGGGCCGCATCCTGATCGACGGCCAGGATATTCGCGGTGTGCGCCAGGACAATCTGCGCGCCGCGATCGGCGTGGTGCCGCAGGACACCGTGCTGTTCAACGACAGTATCCGCTACAACATTGCCTATGGACGCCCGGACGCGAGCGAGGACGAACTCCGCGAGGCCGCGCGGCTGGCGCATATCGCCGACTTCATCGCCCTGCTGCCGGATGGCTGGGACACCGTCGTCGGCGAGCGTGGTCTCAAGCTCTCCGGCGGTGAGAAACAACGCGTGGCCATTGCACGTGCCATCCTCAAGCGCCCGCGCATCCTGATCTTCGACGAGGCCACCTCGTCGCTCGACAGCCGCACCGAGCAGGCGATCCAGCAGACCCTCGCCGAGGTTGCCGAGGATCACACCACCTTGGTGGTCGCGCACCGGCTCTCGACCGTGGTCGATGCCGATCGCATCCTGGTGATGGATCAGGGGCGCGTGATCGAACAGGGCGCGCATCGGGCGCTGCTGGCGCAAGGCGGCACCTACGCGGCGATGTGGGAGCTGCAGCAGCGCGAGCGCGAGGTCGACGCGCTTCCCCAAGAGGATCAGCCATGAGACCACGGCTCAGTGCGGTTGCGCGCGCCGACGCTGGCCAACGAATCGTGCAGATCCTCGTCTCCGCGCGGCTCGCCGGGCCGCTGGCGACGGTTGCGCTGGCGCTGGTCGCGGCACTGTCGTTGTTGCTGACCACGATCGCGACCCCCGCCCAGCATTGGCCGAAATGGCTCTGCCTGGGATTCTTGTCTGCTGGACTCGGGGCCGTCGTGGTCGCCGCTCTGCGTCTGAAGACGCAGTTGCTCAGCCCCTTGGTCAGCCTCGAGGACACGGTCGCGCGCGTCTGTCAGGGCGAGCCGGGGGCCAGCCGTTCGTTGTCGAACGTGGGCGTGCTCGATGGCATGGCGCGCGATATCGGCGCGTTGAACGCGGAGCTGACCGAACTCTACGAGGACATGGACACCCGTGTCGCGCGCCAGACCATGCGCCTAGCGCAGAAGACCGCCTCGCTCAAGATCCTCTACGATGTCGCCGCCGAGATCGCCCGTGCCGAGAGTCTGGAGGCGCTGCTGCTACACTTCCTGCGTACCCTCAAGGAGATGGTCAACGGCCGCGCCGCCACCGTGCGTCTGGTCGCGCCCGATGGCAGTCCACGCCTGATCGGCTCCATTGGCCTGGATGATGATCTGGTGCGCGAGCAGGACATGGCGCCGGTCGATCTCTGTCTCTGCGGCACCGTGCTCTGTCCGGGCGAGATTGTCTGCGACAACGATCTGCGCTACTGCTCGCGGGTCTATGGGCGGCGCATGTTCGACAGCGACGAGCTGGAAGTGGTCACGGTGCCGCTGAAGCATCACGATGAGCTGCTCGGCGCCTACTCGATCTTCATCGAGCGCTCCGGCATCAGCCGCCGCGAGGATATCCTCGATCTGCTCGCGACCATCGGCCAGCACATTGGCGTGGCGATCGCCAAATACCGCTCCGATCACGAGGCGCAACGCCTCTCGATCCTTGAGGAGCGCAGCTCGCTCGCGCATGAGCTGCACGACTCGCTGGCACAAACGCTGGCTAGCCTGCGCCTGCAGGTGCGGATGTTGGCCGATGCGCTCGCCGGACATGTGATTCCGGACGAGGCGCGCGCCGATCTGTGGCGGATTCGTAACGGCATCGATGAGGCCCACGGCGAGCTGCGCGAGTTGCTGGCCAGCTTTCGCGCGCCGCTCGATCGGCGCGGGCTGGTGCCGACCCTGGAGGAGATCACGCGCCGTTTCGGTCAGCGCACCGGCATCCATGCCGTGTTCCAGATGGGCTGTCGGCCCTTTGATCTCTCCGCCGCCGAGGAACTGCAGATCATGCGGATTGTCCAGGAAACCCTCACCAATGTGCGCAAGCATGCGCAGGCGCGGACGGTACGCGTGCTGCTGACCCGCGAGCAGACCGGTGAATACGTGCTGCTGATCGAGGACGATGGCGTTGGCTTCAGCACCCCAAGGCGCAGTGGTCATCCGGGCGAGCACATCGGCCTGTCGATCCTCGAGGAGCGGGCGCGGCGCATCGACGCGGCGCTCACCATCGAGAGCGAGCCGGGCGAGGGCACCCGCGTCGAGCTGGTGTTCAATCCCAGTGCCCGCAGTCAACCCAACGAGCAGGTCGGCTGATGCGCGTGCTGCTGATCGATGATCACGCCTTGTTTCGCATCGGCCTGCTCGAACTCTTGGAGCGGCGTGGGATCGAGGTGATCGACGCCGTCGGCGAGAGCGATGTCGGCCTGCGCCTGGCGCGCGACTGCGCGCCCGATGTGGTGCTGATGGATCTGCGCATGCCGGGCGAGAACGGCATCGAGCTGGTGCGCAAGATGCAGCGCCAAGGCATCGAGCGCCGCGTGGCCATGCTCACCACCAGCACCGACGAGCGCGATGTGGTGGAGGCGTTGCAGGCCGGCGTCAGCGGGTATCTGCTCAAGGACATGGAGCCGGATGATCTGGTGGCCGCGCTCGAGGGCATCATCGCCGGGCAGACCATCGTCGCGCCCGAATTGACCGGCGCGCTGGCCAGGGCGGTGCGCCAGGAGCCGGCGGCGCCGGCAGCGACGGCGGTGGCCTTCTCGGACCTGACCCCGCGCGAGATGGAGATCCTCTGTCATCTCGCCGGTGGCCAGAGCAACAAGGTGATCGCCAACGAACTCGGCATCTCCGAAGGCACCGTGAAGCTGCATGTGAAGTCGATCCTGCGCAAGCTGAAGATGCGCTCGCGCGTCGAGGCCGCCGTGCTCGCGGTCGAGCAGGGCCTCTGCGACCGGCATTGATCCACTCTCACGAGACCCGAATAGCGATGAAGAATTATCTGCAACTGATCCGCCACTGTCTGACCGATGTCCGCGAGATCCTGCCCTGGGATCTCGCGGAACGGCTCGAGGCCAATCCCGATCTGCTGATCCTCGATGTGCGCGAGCCGGACGAATTCGCCGCCATGCACATCGCTGGCTCGATGAACGTGCCGCGCGGCATCCTCGAGTCGGCCTGCGAATGGGAGTACGAGGAGACCGAACCCGAGCTGGCAAGCGCACGCGAGCGCGAGATCGTGGTCGTGTGCCGTTCCGGTCATCGCAGCATCCTCGCGGCAAACTCACTGCAGGTGCTCGGCTACACCAATGTCGTCTCGCTGCAGACCGGCGTGCGCGGCTGGAAGGACTACGAGCAGCCGTTGGTCGATGGCAAAGGGAACGACATCGACCTTGATGAGGCCGATGTCTATTTCACGCCGACGTTGCGCCCCGACCAACGCCGGCCGAGCACCGAGGAACAGGCGGCCTGAGGGCCTGTCGTCGAGATCCTGGATAGACCTTGGTCAGACATGATCGGCTTAATCCGGGAGACCGCTAACGGGGTGCGGGCTGGGGATGGTGATCGCCGCCACGCCAGCCCGGCTCACTCGCCTTGGTGTCCTTTCCTGGGTGTCAGGGCCTCGCGAGATAGGCCAGATTCGACTGATCGAAGGCACGCCCGGCAATCCCGAGCCGCGCAAGCCCGTCGTCGCTACAGGTATTGCCGGCCAACAGCATGCGCAGCTGATCGCGCGTGACCGGGAACCAACTGAAGCGCCCGAGCACTGCCGCCACCGGCTCGAGCACTAGGGCCGGCGCCGGCAGCATCAGCTTCGACTTGCCACTCGCGCTCGCCAACGCCTTCAGGATCTCCTTCCAGCTCGGGCTGTCCGGGCCGCACAGTGAATAGGTCTGCCCGCTCGCATCCTCGCGTGTGAGGGCCGTCGTGAAGGCGGCGGCAACATCCTCGACATGCACCGGCGCGAGCCGAAACGCCCCGGCATCGAGTGCCGACAGGCCGGAAAAGAACAAGGGGGCCGGCAGCGGGCTATCGATCAGCTCGTCCTTGAGCTGGGTGCAGAACTCCATGCGCCCGCGCGGCGGGCCGAAGATGACCGACGGCCGGAAGATGGTCCACTGCAGGGACGAGGCCTTCAGGCGCTCCTCGGCCGCGAGTTTGGTGGTCTGATAGGGCGTCTCGGCGGCATCGACACCGTTCGCGCTCATCAACAAGAAGCGGCTCAGCCCAAGCTCTTCGGCAATGGCGATGGTGCGTTCGGCGCCGCGCCGCTGCATGGCATCGAAGGTGATGCCCTGTTGCGGCAGCTCGCGCAGGATGCCGATCAGGTAGAGGGCCGCCTCGGTGCCGTCGAGACAATCGCGGATATGCTGCTCATTGGCCACATCGCCCGGCACGGGCGTGCAGTGGGGATCGGCGTTGAGCTTGTGCTCGCTGCCGGGGCGGGTCAGCACGCGCAGCTCGTGGCCGGCCTGCAAGAGCGCATCGATGATGTAACTGCCGACGAATCCGGTTCCACCGACGATTCCAATCTTCATCAGAGTCTCCTCGAGGGATGACTAGGAGTGTGAGGGCGACGCCCGCCGCCGGGATACCGGGCGTGGGTCTATCGATTTCAACACGAGACCTGAGGGGTCTACGCGTGAAACGCAACCCGCAAGCCGCGTGCGCAGACCGGACAGCCCGGGTCGGGCGGGATGCGCAACGTGCGGGTCGCCATCGTCTGCGCATCGAGCAGCAGGAGCTTGGAGAGCAGCGGTGCGCCGTAGCCGGTGAGGATCTTGATCGCTTCGGTGGCTTGGATGCTGCCGATGATGCCAACCAGCGGCGCGAGCACGCCTTCGCGAGCGCAACGCTCGCCTGCTTGGCCATCATCAGGGTACAGGCATTGATAACAGGGATCGCCCGGGCGGCCGGTGAAGACCGCGACCTGACCCTCGGCGCGAATGGCGGCGCCGGAGACGAGCGGGAGGCCGGCGGCGACGCAGGCGGCATTGATGGCGTAGCGGGTCTGGAAGTTGTCGCTGGCGTCGACGATCAGGTCGACCTCGGTGCTGAGGTCGGCAAGCCCAGCGGGGCTCAGGCTGCGCTTGATCGGGACCAGCTCGCAGTGCGGGTTGAGTGCGCCCAGGGTGGCGATTGCCGAGTCGACCTTGGTCCAGCCGATGCGATCGCTGCCGTGCAGGATCTGGCGCTGTAGGTTGGAGAGGTCAACAGCGTCGAAGTCGGCAAGCAGCAGGCGACCGACGCCGGCGGCGGCCAAATACATCGCGACCGGCGAGCCAAGACCGCCGAGCCCGACAATGAGCACGCGCGCGCGCTTCAGCTTTTCCTGGGCCTGCTCGCCGAATCCTGGAAGCTGTATCTGGCGGCTGTAGCGGGTGTGCTCGTCCGCTGTCATGGATGCTCGGTCGCGGTCTGGGCGCGACCGATATCAGTGATATCAACGAAATAGTAGCCACAGGTGGCCGGCGTGAGGTTCTCGCGCGCGGTCCGCGGGTATTTGCGGCAGCTCGGTGGGCGCGCGTGGTAGACGGCGCAGCGACTCAGGCCTTGTGCATCGTAGCGCAGGAACGGACAGGGGTAGGGGAGTTTGCAGCATTCGCCACAGCGGTTACAGTCACCCCGCCGGCCGGTATCGATCGGTAGCAGGGATGTGGTGAAGCGGCGAGCCTTACGGCCTAGTCCGGTGGCGAACTCGAGCAGGGGTTGGCGCCTATGCTGTAGCGTCGTGTGCATCGGGCTGGAGGGCTCCTAACAGAAAGAGCAGGTCATCGGACCGTCATACTCTACGTGTCTCGCACTTATTTGACCATGGGGATGGCCGCCATTGGCGTGCGCATCCCGAAGCCGGTACGATTCGTGTATAGCCGTTCGCCTTGGTTCGCCTACTTCGATAACGCCTTGATGAGAGAGGATTCCCATGACCGCGAAGAACGCCTTCTACGCCCAATCGGGCGGTGTCACCGCCGTGATCAATGCCTCCGCCTGTGGCGTGATCGAGACCGCGCGCCAGCATCCGGACCAGATCGCCAACGTCTATGCCGGGCGCAACGGCATCATCGGTGCGCTCACCGAGGATCTGATCGACACGAGCCAGGAGCCTGATGATGCCATCGCGGCATTGCGCTATACGCCGTCCGGCGCTTTCGGCTCCTGCCGTTATAAGCTCAAGAGCTTGGAGGCGAATAAGCGTGAGTACGAGCGCCTGATCGAGGTGTTCAAGGCGCACGACATCGGCTACTTCTTCTACAACGGCGGCGGCGACTCGGCCGATACCTGCTACAAGATCAGCCAGCTCTCCGAGACCATGGGCTATCCGGTGCAGGCGATCCATGTGCCAAAGACGGTCGACAACGATCTGCCGATCACCGACAACTGCCCCGGCTTCGGCTCGGTGGCCAAGTACATCGCGACCTCGGCGCTCGAGGCGAGCTTCGATGTGCGCTCAATGGCGAAGACCTCGACCAAGGTCTTTGTGCTCGAGGTGATGGGTCGCCACGCCGGTTGGATCGCCGCCGCCGGTGGCCTGATCGAGGATCATGGTATGCCGGTGCTGGTGCTGTTCCCGGAGATCGAGTTCGATCAGGAGCGGTTCTTGGCCCGGGTCAAGGCGATGGTCGATGCACAGGGCTTCTGCACCATTGTGGTCTCCGAAGGGGCCAAATATCCGGATGGGCGCTTCCTCGCGGAGCAGGGTACGCGCGATGCGTTCGGCCACGCGCAGCTCGGCGGCGCCGCGCCCGTGGTCGCCAACCTAATCAAGGAGGCACTGGGCTACAAGTTCCACTGGGCGGTGGCCGATTATCTGCAGCGCGCGGCGCGGCATCTGGCGTCGAAGACCGATGTCGAGCAGGCCTATGCGACCGGGCGCGCGGCCGTCGAGCTGGCACTGGCGGGCGAGAATGCGATCATGCCGACGATCGATCGCGTCAGCGCCGAGCCTTATCAATGGCAGGTCGGCAAGGCGCCGCTGTCCGAAGTGGCGAACGTCGAGAAATTCATGCCGCGTGAGTTCATCACCGAGGACGGCTTTAGCATCACGGCTGCATGTAAGTCATACCTGTTGCCGCTGATCCAGGGCGAGGACTATCCGCCGTTCGAAAATGGTCTACCGCGCTATGTGACCTTGAAGAACGCGCCGGTGGCGAAGAAGCTCGACCTATTCGAACTCTGAGCGCGGTTCCGTCGCCTCTGAAACAGGTCTCTAATGGCTGCCGCGACTTTGCTCGCGGTAGCCGACTTCTTGCTGCGATCGGTCGGGAGCGCGCGCATGAGTGATTACCATCTCTATCTGTCCTTGATCCCGGAGGCGCTGATCGCCTCCATGCTCGAGCCCAAGGAGTTTGGCTCCTACTACGCGGTTGGAAGACGTGGACGTGTGTTCGGGGAAGCTATCTTTTTCGAACTCGATCCGAGCTTCCGCTCCGGGGATTTCGCGTTCTCGCTCGCCGACGAGCGCTGCGTGACCCAGCCGGATGGGGCGCCGAAGTCGTCGGTCTATCTGGGGATCTACAATGTGCTGGCGCGGATTCCAGTCTCGGCCATCGGCAACCTCTATCTGGTGACCGATGATGGCCGCACGCTCGAGCTAGAGCGTGCGCCCTACAGTCCGGACAGCGAGCACCCGTTGCATCTCTACCAGGAGTTCTGCCCGAAGAGCCCAATGGTGGCGAGCCGGCTCGAGCCGCAGGCGTTCTGCCACTCGATCACCGATCCGCAACATCCGGTGAATCTGCCGCGCATCGTCTTCTCGGATCTGAAGCTCGGCGAGCTCGCCTATGATCCGCTCAACGGCAAGACAGACGATCTGCCCTATCGCTACATCTCGCATCTGCGTGATGTGCTTGCGGATTTCGGCACCAATACCAAGGACAGCAAGCTGGTGATCAAGCATGTGCGTGATGGGGTTCTGTATCGCATGGTGCAGACCGGCTTTTATGTCGGCGACCATGAGGACTTCGCCTATTATCCCTTCCCGAGCCGGGAGGCGTTGCAGTCGACCCATTACGATTGGTGGCGCTCGGCGCAGATTGCCCATTTTGATTGAGCACTTTCTTGCCGTGCCACGGTCCGTGCGCGGCGCTTTATTGCTGTAGACGTGGAACCATGAACGAACCCATCTTTTGGCTCGCTCCGCTCGCTTCCCTGTTCGCGCTCTACTTCGCCTGGCGCTTCTTCAAGGAGATGCGCGGCCAGGACGAAGGCACCGAGACCATGCGCGAGATCGGCGCCCATGTACGCAAGGGCGCCATGGCCTATCTGCGCCAGCAGTACAAGATCATGCTGGTGGTCTTCGCCCTGGTGGCCGGCCTCTTTGCCTATCTGGCCTATGGGCTCGGGGTGCAGAATCCTTGGCTTCCGGTCACCTTCATTTTTGGTGGCTTCTTCTCCGCGCTGGCCGGTTATTTCGGCATGCAGACCGCGACCCTGGCCTCGACGCGGACCACGGCCGCAGCGAGAACCTCGCTGGCTGGAGCACTCAACGTCGCCTTTCGCAGCGGCGCGGTGATGGGGCTGGTGGTGGTCGGTCTCGGCTTAGGCAATCTGGCGTTCTGGTTCGTGCTCATCGATCTGTTCACGCCCGGCGATTCGACCCAAGGTGCCTATTTGGTGCTGGTTACCACCACGGTGCTGACCTTCAGCATGGGCGCCTCGCTGCAAGCGCTGTTCGCCCGTGTCGGCGGCGGCATCTACACCAAGGCGGCCGATGTCGGCGCCGACCTGGTGGGTAAGGTCGAGGCTGGCATCCCCGAGGACGATCCGCGCAACCCGGCGGTCATCGCCGATAACGTTGGTGATAACGTCGGCGATGTCGCCGGCATGGGCGCGGACCTGTTCGAGTCCTACTGCGGCTCGATCCTCGCCGCCTCGGCGCTCGGCGCGGCGGCCTTCGTCGCCGATCCGGCGATGCAGATGAAGGCGATCGCCGCGCCGATGGCGATTGCCGGCATCGGCATCATGCTCTCGGTGCTCGGCGTGTTCTTGGTCAAGACGCGCGAAGGCGCCGATCAGAAGGAGTTGCTCGGGGCGCTGTCGAAAGGCATCAATACCAGCGCGGCGTTGATCGTGGTGGCCTCGGCGGTGGTGCTCTGGCTGCTCGGCATCGAGAACCCCTGGGGCATCTGGGGCGCGGTGGTCGCTGGTCTGGTAACGGGGTTGGTCATCGGGCGCTCGACCGAGTATTCGACCTCGCCGTCGTTCAAGCCGACGCGCAGCATCGCTGCGGCGGCCGAGAGCGGCGCGGCGACCACCATCATCGCCGGCATCGGCGTCGGCATGCTCTCGACCGTGATCCCGGTGCTGGCGGTGGCGACCGGCACCATGCTCGCCTACCTGTTCGCCTCGGGCTTCGATCCGGCGCAAATGGGGCAAGGGCTGTACGGCATCGCGATTGCCGCAGTCGGCATGCTCTCGACCCTCGGCATCACGCTGGCGAGCGATGCCTATGGGCCGATCGCCGATAACGCCGGCGGTAATGCCGAGATGAGCGGGCTCGGGCCGGAGGTACGCGAGCGCACCGACGCGCTGGACTCGCTCGGTAATACCACCGCCGCGACGGGTAAGGGCTTTGCGATCGGCTCGGCGGCGCTGACCGCGCTGGCGCTGATCGCCTCCTATATCGAGGTGATCCGCATCGAGATGATCAGCGCCGGGCAGACCGTGCTCGAAGTCGGTCACGGCATCAGCGTGGCGACCGCCGAGGCGACCCTGATCGACTTCATGGCTTACTACCAGGTCACCTTGCTCAATCCGACGGTGCTGATCACCCTGTTCCTTGGCGCCATGGTCGCCTTTACCTTCAGCGGGCTGACGGTGCAGGCTGTGGGTCGGGCAGCGCAGACCATGGTCGAGGAGGTGCGGCGTCAGTTCCGCGAGAATCCGGGCATTCTCAATGGCACCTCGGAGCCCGATTACGAGCGCTGCGTGGCGATCTCAACCGTCGGCGCACAGCGCGAGATGGTGATTCCGTCGCTGATCGCGATCGCGGCGCCCGTGCTGGTTGGCCTGCTGTTCGGCGTCGCCGGTGTCATTGGCCTGCTCGCCGGAGGCTTGTCGACCGGCTTCGTGCTCGCGGTGTTCCTGTCCAATGCCGGCGGCGCCTGGGACAACGCCAAGAAGTACATCGAGGCCGGTCATCATGGCGGCAAGAGTTCGCCGGCACATCGCGCCTCGGTGATCGGCGACACCATTGGCGACCCCTTTAAGGACACCTCGGGGCCGAGTCTGAACATCCTGATCAAGCTGATGAGTATCGTCGCCATCGTGATGACTGGGGTGACGATCTCCTACACTCTGCTCTGATCCAGGGCTCTGATCCGGAGTTGGCCGGGAGACGCTGCCCATGTCGCTGGGTTTGATTTTTGCGCTGTTCTGCGCGCTCGTCGCGCTTGGCCATGGACTCATCCTGGTGCGCTGGGTGCTCTCCCGGCCGCCGGGCAACGACCGCATGCGAGCGGTCGCCAAGGCCATTCGGGCCGGCGCCTCCGCGTATCTCCATCGCCAATACCTCGTGGTGGCGGTGATCGGCGTGCTGATGATGGTCGGTCTGTCGCACTGGTTCGGGCTCGAGACAGGCATCGGTTTTCTCATCGGTGCCCTGTTGTCGGGCGTGGCGGGCTACCTGGGCATGCTGGTCTCGACGCGCGCCAATCTGCGCACGGCCGAGGCCGCGCGCAAGGGCATCGAGCCGGCGTTGCAGGTCGCCTTGCGTGGTGGGGCGATCACCGGCCTGCTGGTGGTCGGGCTCGCGCTGCTCGGCGTGGTCGGTTACTACATGGTGTTGGCGCCGCCTGATCCCGGCGACATGGAAGGGCAGATGCGGGCGCTGCACGCGCTGCTCGGGCTCGCCTTTGGTGGCTCGCTGAGTTCCCTCTTTGCGCGGCTCGGCGGTGGCATCTTCAGTAAGGGCGCGGATGTCGGCGCCGCTATCGTCGACAAGGTCGAGGCCGACCCGTGCGAGGACCACCGGCATCATCCGGTGGCGATTGCCGACATGGTGGGCGATCAGGTCGGCGACGGCGTGGGGATGGCCGCAGATCTGTTCGAGACCTATGTGCTCACCCTGGTGGCCAGCATGTTCCTTGGTGGTCTGCTGCTTGGCGAGGATGCCGCGAACGCCATCGTCTATCCGTTGATGCTCGGCGGCGTTTCGGTGCTCGCCTCGGTGGTGGGGATCTTTTTCGTCAAGCTCGAGCCCAGTGACAGCCGGATCATGACCGCGCTCTATAAGGGGACGACGGCCTCCGGGGTGCTCGCCTTCATCCTCTTCGTGCCGCTGACTTGGCTGTATTTGCCCGCGACCTTCACGCTGCAAGCGATGGATGCCGAACTCAGCCGTTGGGGCGTGCTGGGCGCGGCGGCCGTGGGTCTGTGGCTGACGGGGCTGATGGCGGTGATCAGCGAATACTATACCGGCACCGACTATGCGCCGGTGCGCGGGATCGCCAAGGCCTCGAGTACGGGACACGCGACCAATGTCATCGCCGGCCTGGGGGTTTCGATGCGCTCGACTGCGGCGCCGGCGTTGGTGATTTGCGCCGCGATCTGGGTGGCCCACGAGATGGCTGGGGTCTACGGGCTCGCGATCGCCGCGACCACGATGCTCTCGATGACCGGCATCATTCTAGCCTTGAACAGCTTTGGGCTGATCGCCGATACCGCTGCGGGGATCGCCGAGTTGGCGGAGATGAGTGAGCCGGTGCGCGCCGTCACCGCATCGCTCGATGTCGTGGGTAACAGTACCAAGGCGATGACCAAGGGCTTCGCCATCGGCTCGGCGGCGCTGGTGGCGCTGGTGCTGTTTGCCGATTTCACCTACAGCTTGGCGGCTGAGGGCGGGTGCCTGTCGTTTACCTTGGACGACCCCATCGTGTTGATCGGCCTCTTGATCGGCGGTTTGGTGCCTTATCTATTCAGCGCCATGGCCATGGAAGCGGTCGCTCGAACAGCGGTGGGTCTCGTCGAGGAGGTGCGTCGGCAAGGCCTTGAGGTGCCGGACAACATGGCCCCCCCTGCGTACAGAGCGGACGCTGTGCGCCTGGTGAAGAGGCTGAGCAAGGCCACGATCAAGGAGATGGTGATTCCGTCGTTGCTGCCGGTGGCGGTGCCCTTGGCGATCGGGTTTGGCATGCAATGGTTGGTGGGTGGCGATGCCGGCGCCTTGGCGCTCGGCGGTCTGTTGATTGGCACCATCATCACCGGCCTGTTTGTCGCGATCTCGATGACCGCCGGTGGTGGCGCCTGGGACAATGCCAAGCAATACATCGAGGCCGGTCATCTCGGCGGCAAGGGCGGGGAGGCGCATGCGGCTGCGGTGACCGGTGATAGCGTCGGCGACCCCTACAAGGATACCGCTGGCACGGCGATCAATCCGGTGATCAAGCTCATCACGCTCGTCGCGCTCTTGATGGTGCCGCTGCTGTAACGCGGTGCATGCCGAGCGCACCGCTACCCGTCGCGGCGCGTTCGGGCTATGCTGTGCGGCTTTTATCGGGCGCGGTCTCTGTGCCGCGACCTCATCGAGCCTGAATCCGGAGACTGATTATGGACCTGCAGCGCGTCCCACGCGGAGACAATATCCCGAACGAGATCAACGTGATCATCGAGATCCCGTCGCACTCGGAGCCGGTCAAGTACGAGATGGACAAGGGGACTGGCGCGATGTTCGTCGACCGCTTCATGTCGACCGCGATGCATTATCCCTGCAACTACGGCTATGTACCGCACACCCTGTCGGCCGACGGCGACCCGGTGGATGTGATGGTGGTGACGCCTTACCCGTTGATCTCGGGTTCGGTGATCCAGTGCCGGCCCATCGGGGTGCTGAAGATGACCGATGAGTCCGGCGATGACGCCAAGATCCTGGCGCTACCGATCGATAAGCTGTTCAAAGGCTACCGCAACATCGAGAGCTTCCGCGATATGCCCCCGCATCTGCTCGATCAGATCGCCCACTTCTTCGAGCACTACAAGGATCTGGACGAGGGCAAGTGGGTCCGCGTCGGTGGTTGGGGTGGTCGCGAGGAGGCCCGCGCCGAGATCATGGCCAGCGTTGAGATGTTCGAGTCCGAGCCCGACAAGCCGCATTTCTAAGCGGGATCGGCCTCAGTCATCCCAGATCACGTTCTGCTCGTCGCGCGCGGCGGCTTCGAGGAGGTCGATCAAGGGCAGCGCCCGGTGCTTGAGGCTCACGCTGTGAGCGCGGCCGTCATCGTCGCGCTCCTCGTCGCGCTGTGGATCGAGCGGCGCATCCGGATTCGCGTCCACCGCAGCCTTTAGTTGCTCGAGGGCGGCCGGTATGTCCTCGGCGAGGAGGGCGCCTGGCACCGAGCCGCTATGTCCCATCATCTGGATGAGGGTCTTGGCAATGTCACCGAACATGGTGATGTCGGCATGGGCGGGGGTCTTAAAGGTGATCAGCATCGGGGGCCTCGGGGGATGAAGGTCAGGGGTCTCCATCAACAATAGCCTGATCCGGGGGGTCTTGTAACCTTGGTCGAGCGGTGGATTGGGGCGGTGCGGGCGTGTTGTCTAGGCGCTCTCTGGAGCGGGTGATCGACGAGCTTGGCCCGAAGGCACTGAATCAGGGGCTGGCCTGACCGGTGACTTGCGGAGCTAGCGTTCGCGCGCTATGCTTCGTCGATTAACCTGACAAGAGAGCCGATTCGGAGCAGGCAGGCCATGAAAGAAGGCATCCACCCAGAATATCAGGACGTTAAAGTCCTCTGCAGTTGCGGTAACACGTTCAACACGCGCTCGACGTTGAAAGACGAACTGCATGTCGAGGTCTGTTCCGCGTGCCATCCGTTCTACACCGGTAAACAGAAGATTCTCGACACCGGCGGACGGGTCGATAAGTTCCGTCGTAAGTACGGCCGCTGAGGCGTCGCTAGCTCCATGTCACATCACCAACAACCCGACGCCGATGCTGATCTGAACGCCGCCGCGCTCGTGTATCACGAGACGCCGAGGCCGGGAAAGACCGCGATCGAGATCACCAAGTCAGCGGCCACGCAACGCGACCTCTCGCTCGCCTACACGCCCGGCGTCGCCGAGCCGGTACGGCGCATCCAGGCCAACGCCGAGGATGCCTACCGCTATACCAACCGGGGTAACCTGGTGGCGGTGATCACCGATGGCACTGCGGTGCTCGGGCTCGGCAACGTCGGCGCCCTCGCTGGCAAGCCGGTGATGGAAGGTAAGGCGGTGCTGTTCAAGCGCTTTGCCGATATCGATGTGTTCGATATCGAGGTCGATGCCGAGACGCCGGAGGATTTCATCGAGACGGTGGCGCGAATTGCGCCGACCTTCGGCGGCATCAACCTCGAAGACCTCGCGGCGCCGCATTGCTTCGATGTTGAGCAGGCGCTGATCGAGCGCCTCGATATCCCGGTCTTCCACGACGATCAGCATGGCACCGCGATCATCATTGCCGCTGGCCTGCTCAATGCGCTCGAGATGCAAGGCAAGGCGCTGGCCGATGCGCGCATGGTCGTGCTCGGCGCGGGTGCCGCCGGCATTGCGTCGATCAAGCTACTGATCGAGTTGGGTGCTAACCCAGAGAAGATCCTCACTGTCGATCGCAAGGGCGTGATCCATCGCGGGCGTACCGATCTCAATCGGCACAAGACGGAGATCGCGGTCGAGACCGACCGGCGCACGCTCGCCGATGCCTTCGCGGGTGCTGATGTGTTCATCGGGCTATCGGGGCCAGACTTGGTCAGCGCAGAGATGCTCGCGGCGATGGCGCCGCAGCCGGTGGTCTTCGCGCTCTCGAATCCGGTGCCCGAGATCCGTCCCGAGGTGGCGCTGAAGGTGCGTGACGATCTGATCATGGCCACGGGTCGCTCGGACTATCCGAATCAGGTCAATAATGTGCTCGGCTTCCCGTTCATCTTCCGCGGCGCGCTCGATGTACGCGCCTCGCGCATCAATATGCCGATGTGTATCGCGGCCGTGCATGCGCTCAAGGATTTGACCAAGGAGCCGGTGCCGGCATCGGTGCTCGAGGCCTATGGGCTCGATGCGCTGAACCGCGGACCGGACTACATCATCCCCAAGCCGTTGGATCCGCGCTTGCGCGAGGCCGTCTCATCCGCCGTTGCACAAGCGGCGGTGGCCAGCGGTGTCGCCCGCGTAGCGGCTCCCAGCGCCGACTGAGGTCCAGGCTGAGCGCAGGCTCATCGACGCTTGGCCGTGCATGCTGCCCGGTGCCAAGTGTCGATGCTCTCGCCGCCAGCGCACTCGCTTGCCGGACTCCCGCCTTGGGAGCGGCATCTTGCAGGCTATCTCACTCCCTGTGACTGCTCGGATGGCGGCCGTCGATCTCGCGTAGAATCAGGATCGCTCTTTCCAGAGGCTCTAGGGCCTTTGATCATCAGGCTGAATATCCTCCTTGGCGCTTGCCCGAGAACAGGGTGTTGCGTTTGGGCGTGACTGACAGACGGGAGAGACCTCTATGGCCGATCAGATCATCACCATTACGAACAAGGCGGCCGGTAAAAGCTTCGACTATCCGCTGAAGACGGGTACGCTCGGCCCGGGCGCGCTGGATATTTCCTCGCTGTACCGCGATGCCGGTTTCTTCACCTATGATCCAGGCTTCATGGCCACCGCGAGTTGTCATAGCGCCATTACCTTCATCGATGGCGAGAAGGGCGTGCTGCTCTATCGCGGTTATCCGATCGAGCAGTTGGCGACCAAGGCGAGCTTTCTCGAAGTCGCTTACCTATTGGTTTACGGCGATCTGCCTAGCGAAGAGGAGCTGAATCATTTCGAGCATCTGATTACCAGCCATACGATGCTCAATGAGAACCTGAAACGGTTCCTCAGCGGCTTCCATTACGATGCTCACCCGATGGCGATCCTCTGTGGCGTGGTTGGCTCGCTGTCGGCCTTCTATCACGAATCCATCGACGTCAATGATCCCCGCTATCGCGAAGTCTCGGCGCATCGACTGATCGCGAAGATGCCGACCATCGCCGCCGCCGCCTACAAGCATTTCGTCGGCGAGCCGATCATGTATCCACGTAATGATCTGCGCTATGGCGCGAACTTCCTGCACATGATGTTTGCGACCCCTTGCGATGACTACGAACCCGGCTTGCTCGCCGAGAAGGCGTTGAACCTGCTGTTCATCTTGCACGCCGATCACGAGCAGAACGCCAGTACCTCGACGGTGCGCCTAGCCGGTAGCTCCGGCGCCAATCCCTTCGCTTGCATCGCTGCTGGTATCGCCTCGCTCTGGGGGCCGGCGCACGGCGGCGCCAATGAGGCGGTGCTCGATATGCTCGAGGAGATCGGCCATGTGAAGAACGTCGCCAAGTACGTCGACAAGGCCAAGGATAAGGATGACCCCTTCCGGCTGATGGGCTTCGGGCACCGGGTCTATAAGCATTATGATCCGCGCGCCAAGATCATTCGCGAGGTCTGCCATCAGGTCTTGGAAGAATTTCCGGGGGCCTCGGACAGCCCGCTGCTCGAGCTGGCGGTCAAGCTCGAGGAGATCGCGCTCAACGACGAATACTTTGTCGAGCGCAAGCTCTATCCGAACGTCGACTTCTACTCCGGCATCATCTATCGCGCGCTCGGCATCCCGCGCAACATGTTCACGGTGATGTTCGCCGTCGCGCGCACCGTCGGCTGGGTCTCGCACTGGATGGAGATGATGAGCGATCCCGCCAATCGCATCGGGCGTCCGCGCCAGATCTATCACGGGCCGGGCGTACGCGACTACGTGCCGATCTCGAAACGCTAGAACTCCAGTACTCGCCCAGCGATATCAGCCCAGCGATAGAGTCATTCGCCCTGACTCGTGGATCCGAAGGCCCCATGGTCGCGCGGCTTTATCGTCGACTCTATAAAGCGATCAGGTTGAGCGGCTATATCAGTCCAGTGGTTCGGCTTCGCGCTCGCTGAGCAGGCGCTCGACAGCCTGGGAGTCGAGACCGCGCTCCGGGCGCTCCGAGATCGCGCTCAGTGGCGGGCTGCGGCGGGCCTGATCCGGCAGCACCACCAGTTCGATCGGCACCTCGCCGGCGACGAAGGCGAAGGTCGGATACGTCTGTCGGGTGCCGTCGGCGTAGCGATGCTGGCTATCGCCGGCCTGCCAGGGGATGCCTTTATCGATCAGTCGGAACACGATCGGGCGGGTATCGTCGGCGAACAGGTGCAGGCGCACGCCTTGCTCGAGCGATGCCGTGCCCGAGATTGAAGGCCCGACCAAGCGCGGCTCGAACTCGGCGAAGGTCTGCATGGCCGCCAGCGCCTGCTCGCGCAGGAGCGTGGTGACGCGTCGCTGTGTGTGCGGTTGGAAAAGCCGATATTCGCTCTCCAGGGCCGCTTGAATCTCGGCGTTGTCCGGCCAACAGCGCTTATTGCCGATGCCGAGCCGCTCGACGGCCTTGCGGCGGCCATGATCAAGCTCGACAAGCCCGAGTTCGCGCATGATGCGCGCGGCCTCGTAGGCAAGCTGTCGGCGCTGACTGGCGCAGGCGCCACGGTTCGCCGGTCTTGTGTCGCGGCTGGGGTGGTCTGACGCCGAGCGGGTCGAGCGCGTGCGGCGACCGAGTCGGCTCCCGTTTCGTCTAGGCATGGGGTTTCGTCGTCGTTCGGCCTGGCTGGATGCGCCTGTGGTGCTTTTTGCTATAGTCGGGTGAAGACCTCAACACCTCAACCATGCTAGGAGTTCAGCCGCCGTTCATGGCAACGGCTGGTGTGCGATGTTTGGGTTCGCTCGCAAACAACCTCCATTGCTCGGCATCGATATCGGCTCGGCCGCCGTGAAGCTGCTCGAGCTTGGACCGGCGGTCGGCAAGGGCGCCGGACAGGCGCTGCGCGTTGAGGCGCTGGCGCTCGAGCCACTGCCGCCCGGCGCCGTGGTCGAGAAGAAGATCGCCGATGTGGCCAAGGTTGGCCAGACCATTGCCACGGCGCTGCGGCACTCCAGATCCAAGACCAAGCGTGCTGCGGTTGCGGTGGCCGACTCGGCGGTCATGACCAAGGTGCTCTCGCTCGACGCTGATCTCTCCGATGCCGAGATGGAGGCTCAGATCCAGCTCGAATCGGATCAGTATGTCCCCTATCCCCTGGATGAGGTCAACCTCGACTTTGATGTGATCGGTCCCACGCAAGGCGCGATCGGGAGGGTGGACGTCCTGCTCGCCGCGTCGCGTCGCGAGCATATCGACGATCGGGTCGCTGCGCTCGAGCACGCCGGCCTGAACGCCGCGATCGTTGACATCGAGTCGAATGCGGTCGAGGCCGCCTGTGGTGCCTTGCTCGCGCCCTTGGGGTCATCGGGGCCGGGGCTGGGAACGGAGCCGGGGACCACCCGACTCATCGCGGTTGCCGACATCGGCGCCACCACGACCACGCTCCATGTCCTGCGTGCCGGCCAGACGCTCTATACCCGCGAGCAGAGCTTTGGCGGGCAGCAGTTGATCGATGAGGTGCGGCGGTGCGACGACCTGATGAGGGACCCGAGGGTTGGCCAGGCGGGCGGCCAGGCTGGCGATCAGGCGTTGGCACGGCTTGCGGCAGCACCGCCCACGCGCCAGGCCGAGGTGCTGGCGCCGTTTCAAGACGCCTTGGCGCGGCAGTTGGGGCGCGCGCTGCAGTTCTTCTATTCGACCACCGCGTTCAACAGCGTCGATGAGGTGCTGCTCACTGGCGGTGTGACCCAGGTGCCAGCGCTCGAGCGGCCCATTGCTGAACGCTTGGCCCTCCCGCTGCGGATGCTCGACCCCTTGGCCGAGATGACCTTGGCCGCTGATCTCGATCACGACCTGGTCCGCAACAACTGCGGTGCGATGCTGATCGCGCTGGGGCTGGCGCTGCGACGGTTTCGCTGAGTCATGGCGCGCATCAATCTCCTGCCGTGGCGTGAGGCGGCACGCCGGCGACGCCAGCGCGATCTGGCGATCGCTGCCGCGTCCGCGCTGGGCTTGGTCTTGCTGCTCGGTGTGCTGCTCAAGGTGCAGCTTGAGGCGATGATCGATGCGCAGCAGGCGCGCAATGCCTTCCTAGAGGCACAGGTGGCGGTGCTGAATCGGCGTCTTCGCGAGATCAATGCGCTCGAAAAGAGGCAAGCTGAACTCTGGGCGCGGATGGAGGTGATTCAACGCCTGCAGGCGAGCCGCCCGGAGATTGTGCACATGCTCGATCAACTGGCGGATGCGGTGCCGGTCGGCGTCTTTCTGACCCGGCTCGAGCAGGAGCAGGGGCGCGTGACCATCGAGGGGCGCGCGCAGTCCAATGCGCATGTCTCGCGCTTGATGCGTACGATCGAGGCTTCGGACTGGATCGGCAGCCCGAGTCTGCTACTGATCGAGAACAAGGATGAGACCGGTACCGGTTTCAGTCATTTTCGCCTAGGCTTCGAGCAGCGACGTCCGCGCTCTGATACGAGCGAGAAGGCTGCGGTTGCTGCCGCCGAGGAGGGCTAATGGATATCAACGCACTCGATGTCAACACGATCGGCGACTGGCCCCTGGCTGCCAAGGCCGCGATCATCGCCTTGGGCTGCGGGTTGGTCGGTGTGGGTTGGTATCACCTCGTGACCAGTGATCAGCTCGAGCGCTTGCGCGGCGCGCGGCAACAGGAGCTGGAACTGAGGCAGCGCTTCGAACTCACACAGCCCAAGGCGGCTAACCTGGAGGCGTATCGGCGGCAGCTCGTCGAGATGGAGGCGTCGTTGAGCACGCTGCTGCACCACCTCCCCGATGAGACCGAGGTGGCACAGTTGCTGGTGGATGTCTCGCAGACCGGGCGCGCGGCCGGGCTCGAGTTCGAGCTGTTCCAGCCGGCCGCCGAATCCACCCAGGATTTTTACGCAGAACTGCCGATTCGCATCCGCGTGAGTGGTCGCTATCATGCGTTCGCGACCTTCATCAGTGGCCTGGCCGCGCTGCCGCGCATCGTCACCGTGCACCGGATCACGATCGAGCGCAACAACAGACCGGGCGGGGCCGCAGGACCGATGATCCTGAGCGCGACCGTGCGCACCTATCGTTACCTCGACGAGCCCGAGGCGGGATGAGCAGGCGAGCGCCAGGCAGCGGGCGGCCTGTGCTGGGGTTAGCGATGGCGATCCTGCTCACGGCCTGCGCCGATTCCGGGCTGTCCGCGCTTGAGTCCTATGCCGAGCGTGTCATGGCGCGTCCCCGGGGAGCGCTCGAGCCGACCCCGGAACTCAGGCGGGTGGATCGCTTCCTCTATCGAGCCGGCGATCGACGCGATCCGTTCGTGATGGATGACCAAACCGCTGAACACGCCGCTGAACAGGCGGCTAAAGTGGCTCGGGAGCGTCGCTCCAGTGGCCTCTCGCCGGACCCGAGGCGGCCCAAGGAGCCGTTGGAGGACTATCCACTCGCTGCGTTGCGCATGGTCGGCACCTTGGAGCAGTATGGAACGCGCTGGGCACTGATCACCAGCCCCGACGGGACGCTGCATCGCGTGCGCGTGGGGCAGTATCTTGGGCTGAACCATGGCCGGATCACCCGCATCGAGCTCCATGCGCTGATGCTGACGGAGATGGTTGAAAAACGACCCGGGCAATGGGAGCGGCGGCAGGCATCGGTGGCACTCGCGCAATAGGGGCACTCACACCATAGGCGGCAGCAATCATGACACGCTTGAGAGTCTGGATCAGCGGATTGCTCGCATGCGGCGAGGCGCGGCGATTGCTGCGGCTTATCCTGATCCTGGCGTGTCTAGGGTCGGCCACGGCTTCGGGCACGAGCCTTGATGTCGCTGAATTCGCGGCGCTACCCGGCGATCGCATCGAGATCGATCTTGTCTTCTCCGAGGCGCCACCCGCGCCGCGCGATTTCGCGACCGAGAACCCGGCGCGGATCGCGATCGATTTCCCCGGTGTCTCGAGCCAGCTCGGCCGTAAGCCGATTCCGATCGAACTCGGCGTCGCGCAGAGCCTGCTGGCGATCGAGGCCGGTGACCGCACTCGGATCGTGATCAACCTGGATGCGAGCGTGCCTTACCGGATCGATCGCCAGGGCAAGCGGGTGCGCGTGGCGTTGAACCCGGAGCGGGTCGCGCCGAGGGCTCGGATCCGCGACGCGCCCGAGCCACCAAGCCGGAGCCCGGCGGCTTCTGGTGCCGCGCGGCGCGCAGATTCTGGCGCAAGTGCAGGTGCTAGCGCGGGCGCGCTCGAGGACATCGATTTTCGTCGCGGCGTCGGGGGCGAAGGCAGGGTCATCATCAGTCTGCCCTCCGCCGAGACGCAAGTCGATGTGACCGAGGAGGGGCGCGACGTCGTCGTCGGCATCGGCGAGACCGCGTTGCCACAGCGGCTGTTTCGTCGACTCGATGTCGGCGACTTTGGGACGCCGGTCGCCGCGATCGAGTCCCGCGCTGTTGGTGAGGATGTGCACCTCCGCATCAAGACCAACGCGCCCTTCGATTATCTGGCGTATCAGAGCGGTCAGCGCTTCACGGTTGAATTCAGGTCGCCGACCCAGGCCGACACCGGGCCGGGCGCGCCCGAGAAGGGCGTGTACGCCGGTGATCGCCTGTCGCTCAATTTTCAAGACATCAAGGTGCGAGCGGTGCTCCAGCTGCTCGCCGACTTCACTGGCTTGAATCTCGTGGCGAGTGACAGCGTGAGCGGCAGTATCACACTGCGCCTGCGTGGTGTACCTTGGGATCAGGCGCTGGAGATCATCTTGAAGACCAAGGGGCTGTCGATGCGACAGACAGGGAACGTCATCATGGTGGCGCCCTCCGAGGAGCTGGCGGCGCGTGAGCTGTTGGCGCTCGAGACGCGTCAGCAGCTCCAGGCATTGACGCCGATGCGAACGGAACTCATCCAGATCCATTATGCAAAAGCCGAGGAGATCGTCGAGTTATTGCAGGGGCATCGCGAGGCGGTGGCCGAGATCACGCCGACCGACACGCGCGACAGCGACCCGTTGCTGTCCGCTGAATCCCAGGCGCCGGTCTTGTCGCGGCGCGGCACGGTAAGCTTTGATCAGCGCACCAATGCCCTGATCATTCAGGATACCGCCGAGCGAATCACCGCGATTCGCGCCTTGATCGCAAGGCTCGACATCCCGGTGCGGCAGGTGCTGATCGAGTCTCGCGTGGTGATTGCCAACAATAACTTTGCCCGCGATCTTGGCGTGCGTTTCGGCGCGAGCGGCTCGACGGGCGCCTTGGGTCGCAATGAGTTGCTGGTTGGCGGCGGTCAGGCCAACGATGGCGTTGGGCTGGGGCCCTATGGGTTTTTTGATACGGGTCCATTTGGAGAAGATGGCCAAGGCGAGCGCTTCAATTCGACCTTGACCCGAGGCACGGGGAACCCGATCAGCAACGATGCGGGCGCCCCGAATCTATGGGTCAATCTGCCGGTCCAGAACCCCTCAGGCGCGATCAATTTCCTGCTCGGCAAGGTCGGCTCGCACCTGATCACGCTTGAACTCTCGGCCATGCAGCGCGAAGGGCGCGGCGAGATCATTTCCAGTCCACGGGTGGTCACTGCCGATCAAACCTCCGCGATTATCGAGGTCGGGCAGGATATCCCGGTGGTGACGCCCGCGACGGCCGAGACGCCGGCCACGGTTCGCTACGAGCCGGCGACGCTCAAGCTGAATGTCACGCCGCATATCACGCCCGATGATCGCGTGATCATGGCCTTGGAGGTCAACAAGGACGAGGCCGATTTCACCTTTACGGTCAATGGCAATCCCTTGCGCAACAGGCGCGCCGTGAGCACCTCGGTCTTGGTGGATAACGGGGAGACCATCGTGCTTGGCGGGGTCTTCGAGGGGCAGAAGAGCTTCAATGTCGAGAAGGTGCCCTGGCTGGGGGATCTGCCCGTGTTCGGGCGCCTCTTCAAGACGACCTCGCGGCAGAACTCGAACCAGGAACTCCTGATCTTCGTGACGCCGAAGATCCTGAGTTCGGACCTTGAGATCCGCTGATCCGGCAGGCGCCGTTTGCCCCGTGCGAGGGTACGCATTGCGGTCGGCGGCTTGCTAGCGTCCAGCAAATCTGGCATACCTAGTGACTATGATCAGACCACCTAACATTTTTCTCGTCGGTCCCATGGGGGCAGGCAAGAGCACCGTCGGCCGGCAACTGGCCGAGGCGCTGGGTTACGAGTTCCGCGACAGCGATCAGGAGATCCAGCGCCGCACCGGCGTGGATATCCCGACCATCTTCGAGTTTGAAGGCGAGGAGGGCTTTCGCAAGCGCGAGCGTGGCGTCGTCGAGGAGTTAGCGCAGGAAGACGGCATCGTGCTCGCCACTGGCGGCGGCGTCGTGTTGACGCCCGAGAATCGCCAACAGCTAGCAGCGCGCGGCTTCGTGATCTATCTGCACTGCAGTCCAGAGCAACAGTTCGCGCGCACCGCGCGGGATCGCGGTCGCCCACTCATCGACACCGATGATCCGCAACAGCGGCTGCGCGATCTGATGGCCGAACGCGAGCCAATCTACCGCCAGGTCGCCGATATGGTGGTCTCGACCGAGCGCCGCGGCACCGTGTCGGTGGTCAAGGAGATCCGCCGCCGGCTCGAGAGCGAGGAACTCTAGCATGTCTGCGCTTGGGCCGATCTCGGATGCGGCGGTTGAGCGCCAGCGGCTCGACGTCGAGTTAGGTGAGCGCGGTTATCCGATCTTAATCGGTCGTGATCTGCTGTCCGATCCCGACTGCTATCGCCCGTTTATCGTCGGCAAGCGGGTGATGATCGTCTCCAACGAGACGGTCGCGCCGCTCTATCTGGAGGCGGTGCGCACGGGTTTGGCCGCGTTCGAGATCGATCAGGTGATCCTGCCCGATGGGGAGCGCTACAAGGACTTGGCGACGCTCAACCGCATCTTCGACGCGCTGCTCGAGCGCCGCTGTGGCCGCGATATCACGTTGATCGCGCTCGGCGGTGGGGTGGTCGGCGATATGGCCGGATTTGCCGCCGCCTGCTATCAGCGCGGCGTGGCGTTCATTCAGGTGCCGACGACCTTGCTGGCGCAGGTCGATTCGTCGGTCGGCGGCAAGACCGGCGTCAATCATCCGGCCGGCAAGAACATGATCGGCGCCTTCCATCAGCCCCGCGCGGTGATCGCCGATACCGCCACGCTCGAGACGCTGCCCGAGCGCGAGCTGTCCGCCGGTTTGGCCGAGGTGGTCAAGTACGGCCTGATCGCCGACCGGCCCTTCTTCGACTGGCTCGAGGACCGGGGGCCGGCCTTGCGGGCACTCGAACCGGCGGCCTTGTCGACGGCGATCGCGCGCTCCTGCCAGAATAAGGCCCGGATCGTCGCCGCCGACGAGCGTGAGGCGGGCCAGCGCGCCTTGCTCAACCTCGGCCACAGCTTTGGCCATGCGATCGAGGCCGGGACTGGCTACGGCACCTGGCTGCACGGCGAGGCCGTCGGCGCGGGGTTGGTGATGGCGGCACAACTCTCCGAGCGCCTGGGCTGGATCGACACGGTCGCTGTGGCTCGCATCCAGGCTCTGGTCGAGTCTTGCGGTTTGCCGACCCAGCCGCCGACGAGCATGAGCAGCGAGCGCTGGCTCGAGCTGATGGCCGTCGATAAGAAGGTGCAAGCAGGACGATTGCGCTTGGTCTTGTTGAAAGGCATCGGTGAGTCGATCCTGACCGCCGATGTCGATCCCGAGTTGCTCCGAGCCAGCATCGCGTCGGCACAGGCCGGCACGGCATGACCTGAATGCGACGGCAGGGCGCCATCCGACGTCCTCGCGCTTTGCAAGCTCGTGGCATAGCGGCCGCATCCACAGTATGATTCGCGGTTCGCTATCTGTTGCGCCTAATGTTGCGCATGGCCAGAGCCCCGGCCCATGCGCCGAATCACCATCTAATCCAAACCGGAACTTCCCCGACGGTAAAAGGCACTGAGGGGACGTCATTTTCGACCGCTATGTACCCGGTTTAGGGAGGTCCGCTGATGAACCTTCGCGCCTATCCAGCCGCCCAGGGCCTGTACGACCCCGCTCACGAGCGTGACTCATGCGGTGTCGGCTTTGTGTGCCACATCAAGAACCAGAAGAGCCATCGCATCGTCGAGCAGGGCCTCGAGATCCTCGAGCGCCTGACCCATCGCGGCGCGGTCGGCGCCGACCCCAAGGCTGGTGACGGCGCCGGCATCTTGGTGCAGATGCCGGACAGCTTCTTCCGCGCCGTCCTCGATTTCGAGCTGCCGGCACTCGGCCACTATGGCGTTGGTATGGTCTTCCTGCCGAAGGACGAAGCCGCGCGCGCCGAGATGCAATCGACCGTCGAGCGGCATCTCACCGAAGGCGGTCAAGGTCTGCTCGGCTGGCGCGATGTGCCGGTCGATAACCGCGAACTCGGCGAGAGCGTGCTGCCGACCGAGCCGGTGGTGCGCCAGGTCTTCGTCGCCTGTGGCGATAACTGCCCCGACCAGGACGCCTTCGAGCGCAAGCTGTTCGTGGTGCGCAAGCGCATGGACAACGAGATCCGAGCGCATGGCTACGACAAGACCGCCTATTACGTCGCCTCGATGTCGTCGCGCACCATCAACTACAAGGGCATGCTCCTTGCCGGACAGGTCGGCAACTACTACCTCGATCTGCGCGATGAGCGCTTCGAGTCGGCGCTGGCGCTGGTGCATCAGCGCTTTTCGACCAATACCTTCCCGACCTGGGATCTGGCGCAGCCATTTCGGATGATCTGCCACAACGGCGAGATCAACACCATGCGCGGCAACGTCAACTGGATGGCCGCGCGGCGCCACACCATGCGCTCCGAGGTGCTCGGTGACGACCTCGACACCATCTGGCCGCTGATCCCCGAGGGCCAGTCTGATTCGGCCTGTTTCGACAACGCGCTCGAGCTGCTGGTGATGGGCGGTTATTCGCTGGCGCAGGCGATGATGCTGCTGATCCCGGAGGCCTGGTCGGGCAATCACCTGATGGACGAGCAGCGCCGCGCCTTCTACGAGTACCACGCCGCGCTGATGGAGCCCTGGGACGGCCCCGCCGCGATCGCCTTCACCGACGGTCGCCAGATCGGCGCCACGCTCGACCGCAACGGCCTGCGCCCGGCGCGCTACCTGGTCACCAACGATGATCTCGTGGTCATGGGCTCGGAGATGGGCGTGCTCGATATTGCCGATGAGCGCATCGTCAAGAAATGGCGCCTGCAGCCGGGCCGGATGTTCCTCATCGATCTCGAGCAGGGCCGCATCATCGACGATGCCGAGGTCAAGGCCGAGCTAGCCGGGTCCAAGCCGTATCAGGAATGGCTCGATCGTACCCAGATCCACCTCGATTCGCTGCCGACCGATGTCGCCCCGATGGCGCCGGAGGCGAGCGTGCTGCTCGATGCCCAGCAGGGGTTTGGCTACACCCAGGAAGACATCAAGTTTCTGCTTACGCCGATGATCGCGACCGGCCAGGAGGCGGTCGGTTCGATGGGCGCCGACAACCCGCCCTCGGTGCTCTCGTCGCGCTCCAAGCATCTGTCGACCTACTTCAAACAGAACTTCGCCCAGGTCACCAACCCGGCCATCGACCCGATCCGCGAGGAGTTGGTGATGTCGCTGGTGTCGCTGATCGGCCCACGCCCGAACCTGCTCGGGCTCAACGAGGCCGGCCAGCATTGGCGCTTGGAGGTCGATCAGCCGGTGCTGACCAATGAGGATCTGGAGCGCATCCGCCACATCCAGGACAACTCCGCCGGCGCCTTCCGCACCAAGAATCTGCACATGGTCTACCCGGCCGGCGAGGGCGCGGACGGCATGGCGCCAGCGCTGGAGCGCCTGTGCCAGGAGGCCGAGGCGGCGGTGCATGAAGGCCACAATATCCTCATCCTCTCGGATCGCAACACCAACGCCGATTTCATCCCGATCCCGGCGCTGCTGGCGACCTCGGCGGTGCATCATCACCTGATCCGCCAAGGGCTGCGCACCAGTTCCGGACTGGTGGTCGAGACCGGCGGCGCGCTCGAGGTGCATCATTTCGCGACCTTGGCCGGCTATGGCGCCGAGGCGATCAACCCCTATCTGGCCTTCGATACCATCCAATCGCTGCTGCCGCGATTGCGCACCGAGGGCGCTGGCGAGCTGAGCTTTGAAGAGGCCCAAGGCCGCTACATCAAGGCGGTTGGCAAGGGGCTGAAGAAGGTGATGTCGAAGATGGGCATCAGCACCTTCCAGAGTTACTGCGGTGCACAGATCTTCGACGCCGTCGGTCTGAATCGGGCGTTCATCGCCAAGTACTTCACCGGCACCGCAAGCATGGTCGAGGGCGTCGGCCTGGCCGAGGTCGCGCGCGAGGCGGTGCTCTGGCACTCGCGCGGCTATGGCAACGAGCAGATCCTGCGCAAGCACCTGGATGCCGGTGGCGACTATGCCTTCCGGCTGCGCGGCGAGGATCATGTCTGGACGCCGGACACCATCGCCAAGCTGCAGCACGCGACCCGCGCCAACGATGCCGGCACCTACGCCGAGTATTCGCGCCTGATCAACGAGCAGAACGAGCGCCTGTTGACGTTTCGCGGCCTGATGGCGCTGAAATGGGCCGAGGAGCCGATCCCGATCGACGAGGTCGAACCGGCCAAGGAGATCGTCAAGCGCTTCGCCACCGGCGCCATGTCGTTCGGGGCGATCAGCCAGGAGGCGCATGCGACTCTGGCCGAAGCGATGAACGCGATCGGCGGCAAGTCCAACACCGGCGAGGGCGGCGAGGAGCCGGAACGCTTCCTGCCGCTGGCCGATGGCTCGATGAACCCGGCACGTTCGGCGATCAAGCAGGTCGCCTCGGGGCGCTTCGGCGTCACCACCGAGTACCTGGTCAATGCTGATGATATCCAGATCAAGATCGCCCAGGGCGCCAAGCCTGGCGAGGGCGGCCAGCTGCCAGGGCACAAGGTCAACGCGCAGATCGCGCGGGTGCGCCATTCGACCCCCGGCGTGGGCCTGATCTCGCCGCCGCCGCACCACGATATCTACTCGATCGAGGATCTGGCGCAGCTGATCCACGACCTCAAGAACGTGAATCCCAAGGCGCGCATCTCGGTCAAGCTGGTCTCGGAGATCGGCGTCGGCACCGTTGCCGCCGGCGTCTCCAAGGCGCATGCGGATCACGTCACCATCGCCGGCTACGACGGCGGCACCGGCGCGAGCCCGCTGACCTCGATCAAGCATGCCGGCTCGCCGTGGGAGATCGGCCTCGCCGAGACCCATCAAACGCTGGTGCTGAACCGGCTGCGCGGGCGCATCGCGGTGCAGGTCGATGGCGGCATGCGTACCGGTCGCGATGTGGTCATCGGCGCATTGCTCGGTGCTGATGAGTTCGGCTTCGCCACCGCGCCGCTGATCGTCGAGGGCTGCATCATGATGCGCAAGTGCCATCTGAACACCTGCCCGGTCGGGGTGGCGTCGCAAGATCCGGAGCTGCGCAAGAAGTTCACCGGCAAGCCGGAGCACGTGGTCAACTTCTTCTTCTTCATCGCCGAGGAGATGCGTCAGTACATGGCCAAGCTCGGCTTCCGAACGGTGAACGAGATGGTCGGGCAGATGGATCGGCTCGAAATGCGCAAGGCCATCGAGCACTGGAAGGCCAAGGGGCTCGACTTCTCGCGCATCCTGACCAAGCCGGCGGTCGGCCCCGAGGTCGCGCTCTACAACCGCGAGGAGCAGGATCATGGCCTCGATAAAGCGCTCGACCACAAGCTGATCGAGCAGGCACAACCAGCGCTCGAGCGGGGCGAGCCGGTGCGCATCGAGACCGAGGTGAAGAACTTTAATCGCACCGTCGGTGCGCTGCTCTCCGGTCGCGTCGCCGAGCGTTACGGTCATGCCGGGCTGCCCGAGGACAGCATCTATATCAAGGCGCACGGCATCGGTGGTCAGTCGTTCGGCGCCTGGCTGGCGAAGGGCGTCACCATCGAGCTGGCCGGCGAGGCCAATGACTATGTTGGCAAGGGCCTCTCCGGTGGGCGCATCATCATCTACCCGCCGGAGCATGCGAGCATCGAGCACGCCGAGGACAACATCATCGTCGGCAATACGGTGCTCTATGGCGCGATCAGTGGCGAGGTCTACTTCCGCGGCGTGGCCGGCGAGCGCTTCTGTGTCAGAAATTCCGGCGCGACCGCCGTCGTCGAGGGTGTCGGCGATCATGGCTGCGAGTATATGACCGGCGGCATCATGGTCTGCCTGGGGCCGACTGGCCGCAATTTCGCGGCGGGCATGTCTGGCGGTGTCGCCTATGTGTTGGATGAGCAAGGCCTCTTCGCCGAGCATTGCAATCAGGCGATGGTCGAGCTGGAGCCGATCGCGGCCGAGGATGCGGCGCTCGAGGCGCTAGAGCACCAGGGCGGTGATCTCGAGACGCACGGCTTCGTCGATGTCAGCCACGACATGACACGCTTTGATGCGCTGCGCCTGCGCCAGCTCATCGAGCGCCATCTGCATTACACCAATTCAGCCGTCGCACGGCGCGTCCTCGATGATTGGCCCGAGATGCTCGGTCGCTTCGTCAAGGTGATGCCGGTCGACTACAAACGGGCGCTCGAGCAGATGCAATCGAGCCAGAGCCGGCCACCGAGTGCGTCGCTGCCGCACCCGTCCAAGCTCAGAGAGGTTGTTGAGAATGGGTAAGCCAACCGGATTCATGGAGTACGAGCGCGCCGAGCTGGCCTATCAGCCGGCCTCGGACCGCGTCGTCCATTACAACGAGTTCGTGCAGCCGATGAGCGATGCCGAGATCGGCATCCAGGGCGCGCGTTGCATGGATTGTGGCATCCCCTATTGCCATCAGGGCTGCCCGGTCAACAACATCATTCCGGACTGGAATGACCTGGTCTATCAGCAGGACTGGGAGGCGGCGATCGAGGTCTTGCACTCGACCAACAACTTCCCCGAGTTCACCGGGCGCATCTGCCCGGCCCCCTGCGAGGCGAGCTGTACGCTCAACATCGACGACCAACCGGTCGCGATCAAGGCGATCGAGCGTGCGATTGCCGACAAGGCCTGGGAGCAGGGCTGGGTCAAGCCGCAGGTGCCAGTTCATCGCACCGGCAAGCGCATTGCGGTAGTCGGTTCGGGGCCGGCCGGATTGGCCTGCGCCCAACAGCTCGCCCGCGCCGGTCACACCATCTCGCTGTTCGAGAAAGAGGACCGCATCGGTGGCCTGCTGCGCTACGGCATCCCGGACTTCAAGCTGGCCAAAACCATGATCGATCGGCGCATGAGCCAGATGCGCGCCGAGGGCGTCGAGTTCCATACTAACTGCCACATCGGTGTCGATCTGCCGGTCGCGACCTTGATGGATGATTATGATGCCGTGGTGCTGAGCGGTGGCTCCGAGAAGCCGCGCGATCTGGATGTGCCGGGGCGCAGCTACAACGGTATCCATTTCGCGATGGACTTCCTGCGCGCCAACTCCAAGCGCGTGCAGGGCGTGTATGTGCCGGACGAGGACTTCATCAGCGCGCACGACAAGCACGTGGTCGTCATCGGCGGTGGTGACACTGGCTCCGATTGCATCGGCACCTCGAATCGTCACGGCGCCAAGGCGGTCACCCAGATCGAGATCCTGGATAAGCCTCCGGAGAAGGAGGACAAGGGACTGACCTGGCCCGATTGGCCGAATAAGCTGCGCACCTCGACCTCGCAGGAAGAAGGCTGCGAGCGCCACTGGAATGTACTGACCAAGTCGTTCGAGGCCGATGTCGATGGCAACGTGACGGCGCTGAATTACGTGCTGGTGCGCTGGGACAAGGACGAGAGTGGCCGCTGGCAAATGTCCGAGGTCGAGGGCTCGGAGGATCGGATCAAGGCCGATCTGGTGCTGTTGGCGATGGGGTTCGTGCATCCGGTCCACGAGGGCATGCTCGAGGAGTTGCGGGACGCGAACGGACTGGAATTCGATGCGCGCGGCAACGTCAAGGGTTCGACCGAAGGCGCCCAAGCCTACTTCACCACGGTCGACGGTGTCTTTGCCGCTGGTGACATGCGCCGCGGCCAATCGCTGGTCGTCTGGGCGATTCGCGAAGGACGCCAATGCGCGCGCGCGGTCGATGAGTGGCTGATGGGACGCTCGGACCTCCCACGCTAGAACAGGAGGACTGATGCAGGACTTCCACGGAACCACCATTCTCTCCGTGCGTCGCGGGCGCAACGTTGTCATCGGCGGCGACGGTCAGGTCTCGCTCGGCAACACCGTCGTCAAAGGCAATGCGCGCAAGGTGCGGCGGCTCTACAAGGAGCGGGTGCTCGCCGGTTTCGCCGGCGCCACCGCCGATGCCTTCACCCTGTTCGAACGTTTCGAGGCTAAGCTCGAGAAACACCAGGGCCATCTGACCCGCTCGGCGGTCGAACTCGCCAAGGACTGGCGCACCGATCGCATGTTGCGTCGGCTCGAGGCGATGCTCTGCGTGGCCGATCAGGAGGCCTCGTTGATCATCTCCGGCACCGGCGATGTGCTCGAGCCCGAGTACAACCTGATGGCGATCGGCTCCGGGGGCTCGTTCGCCGCATCGGCGGCACGCGCGTTGTTGGAGAATACCGATCTCGGTGCGCGTGAGATCGTCGAGCGGGCGCTCGGCATCGCCGCCGATATCTGCATTTACACGAATCGCAACCTCGTCATCGAGGAGCTTGCGGAGCACTAATGTCCGATACCACCACCCCGAGACAGATCGTTGCCGAGCTGGATAAGCATATCGTTGGTCAGCACGAGGCTAAGCGCGCGGTTGCGATCGCGCTACGCAACCGCTGGCGTCGCTCCCAGATCCCGGAGCCGATGCGCTCGGAGATCACGCCGAAGAACATCCTGATGATCGGGCCGACCGGTGTCGGTAAAACCGAGATCGCGCGCCGGCTGGCGCGCCTGGCCCATGCCCCCTTCCTCAAGGTCGAGGCGACCAAGTTCACCGAGGTCGGCTATGTCGGCCGCGATGTCGAATCGATCATCCGCGATCTGGCCGACATCGCCATCAAGATGGAGCGCGAGCAGCAAATGCTGCAGAACCATGGCCGAGCCGAGAGCGCGACCGAGGAGCGCATCCTCGACGCGCTGCTGCCGCCCCCGTCCGATTTCGATGAGGATAGCCGTGGCCGCAATGCTACCTCCGGCACACGCGAGAAGTTTCGCCAGAAGCTGCGCGCCGGCGAACTCGATGAGCGCGAGATCGAGATCGAGGTCAGCATGGCGCAGATGGGCGTCGAGATCATGGCGCCACCGGGCATGGAGGAGATGACCAATCAGCTGCAAGGGCTGTTCAAGAATCTCGGCTCGAATCGCTCCAAACGGCGCAAGTTACAGATCGGTGAGGCGCGTAAGATCCTCCTCGACGAGGAGGCCGCCAAGCTCGTCAATGAGGAGGAGATGAAGCTCGCGGCGATGACCAACGTCGAGCAGAACGGCATCGTCTTCCTCGACGAGATCGACAAGGTGACGCGCCGCGCCGAGCAGAGTGGCGGCGCCGATGTCTCGCGCGAGGGCGTGCAACGCGATCTGCTGCCGTTGGTCGAGGGCAGCACCGTCTCAACCAAGCATGGCATGGTCAAGACCGATCACATCCTGTTCATCGCCTCTGGTGCCTTTCATCTGGCCAAGCCTTCGGATCTGGTGCCGGAGCTACAAGGCCGACTGCCGATCCGGGTCGAATTGCAGGCGCTGACCTCGGATGACTTCATTCGCATCCTGACCGAGCCCGATGAATCGCTCACCGATCAGTATTCAGCCCTGCTTGCGACCGAAGGCGTGACCATCGAGTTCAGGGAGGATGGCATCCGTCGGATCGCCGAGATCGCCTACCAGGTCAATGAGCGCACCGAGAACATCGGCGCTCGCCGTCTGCACACGGTGATGGAGCGACTGCTCGAGGACGTCTCGTTCAACGCTACCGAGATGGACCGCGTGACCGTCACCATCGACGCCAACTATGTCGACAAGAGTCTCGGCGAACTGGCCGCAGACGAGGATCTGTCGCAGTACATCCTCTAAGAGCGGATCTTTCGAGATGGGCGGCGGCGACTCCTTCGATATTGGCCTGTGCAACCCCACGTTTAGCGCAACCCACCCAGAGCGATCTGGTTCACAGCAAGGAGTCCTCATGCCAACCCCAACCGAATTCAATCTACATCGTAGCTCGCGCGTCCTGGAGATCAGCTTCGACGACGGCCGGCACTTCACCATGCCGGTGGAGTTCCTGCGCGTCTATTCGCCTTCGGCCGAGGTGCAAGGGCACGGGCCGGGGCAACGTGTGCTCCAAATGGGTAAGGAAGATGTGAACATCGATCGGATCGAGCCGGTCGGCAACTATGCCGTCTGTCTCTTCTTCGATGATGAACACAACACCGGCATCTATTCCTGGGAATACCTCTACAAGCTCGGCGAGAACCAAGAGGAACTCTGGCAGACCTATCTCGAGGAACTCGAGAAGGCCGGCCAGAAGCGCAATGTCCGGCCCTCATGAACGTGGCGCAGTGTTCAGTATATCCCGCAGGTGCCTGCGGTCACTAAAGTGACACTCAGCTCTGCTAAGGTAGCAAAATGTCGTTCCCGTGATGGACCACCCTCATTTGAGCCTACCCGACGACACCACCAATACGCGGCTGGGCCATGCGCTTTGCGATGATCCAAGCACGGGCGATTATATCGATGATGCCTCCGTTCGGGATCTGGATCAGGTCTTAGCGCGGCAATCGCTGACGCCCGCCTTCGCGCCAATTGCCGAATTGCGTCTGCGCGACCCGCATGGCTACCGAGGCCAGGTCAGTGGACCCACCGACAGCCAGCTCCGTTTACCCTTGACGCTGTTTGGCGTGGCCGAGCACTGTGGGCGCTCGGCGGAGCTGACGCTGGCGGCCCTCAGCAGCCTTGCCAAACAATTCCAGGCGCAAGGACTCGGCGGTAAGCTGTTCTATCGGGTCAGGCGGGAGGCGCTCTACGACCCCGGCTTTTCCGCTGATCGGCTGCATAAAACCTTGACGCACGCTGGGTTGGAGCCGGACAAGCTCGTGCTGGGGCTCTCCGAGTACCGCGCCCATTCAAGCCTGAAGGCATTGAGTCGACTGTTTGCCGATCTGCGCGCGCTGGGCATCCAGTTTACGCTGTGCGGATTCGGCGACAGTCATGGCGCGCTACTCGCCGTGCAGGCACTGCGTCCGGACTATATCGAACTGGGGCGCGGCCAGATCGAAGTGCTGCATACGCCAGTGCACAGCCATGATTTCGCCCGCGCCACCCTGGATATCGCTCGGCGTTTCAATGCGCTGGTCGTCGCGAAAGGGATCGACACCGAGAAGGATCTGCGCGTCGCCGAGGCGCTCGGTATCCCGCTCCTCCAGGGCGCCTATATCGGCGCGCTCGATCCAGAGCCGAAGAGGCGGCTGCGCAAAAAGCTGTTTTGCGGCGGCGCCGAATCCGATGTCGGCCTGGGCGAAGCGCATACGGCGACGGTCGCCGGACTGGCGACCGAGATCCCGCCCGTGTGCTCGGACTATAGCGTTGAGGAGGTCGGGGAAGTCTTTCATGCCACCCGCCAACTGCAGACCCTGCCGGTGGTGGAAAAGGGCAAGCCCCTCGGACTTGTGCGGCGAATGGACTTTATGAATCTATTCCTCAGCCGCTACGGGCGCGATCTACACGGCCGAAAACCGATCCGATTATTCATGGATACCAGGCCGGTGATGGTCGAACACGACACACCCATCAGTGAGGTCAGTCAGAAGCTCACTGATTACAACCAGAGCAATGCCCAGACGGACTTCCTCGTCACGCGCAACGGCCGCTATCTAGGGGTTGGCTATATGGTCGATCTGCTGCGCGAGATCACCGCCTTGCAACTGCAGACGGCGCGGCATGCCAATCCGTTGAGCGGCCTGCCGGGCAACGTCCCGATCAATCAACGGATCAACGATATGCTGCTGAAGCGGCGTGCGTTCGTGGTGGTCTACGTGGATCTGGACAACTTCAAGCCGTTCAACGACGCCTATGGTTACAGCAAGGGCGACGAGGTGATCGTCGCGGTGGCGACGCTGTTACTGAGCGAATGTGGCACGCTCGGCGATTTCGTCGGCCACGTCGGTGGCGATGATTTCGTGGTCCTGTTCGAGGATGACGACTGGGAGGCGCGTTGCCGGCGCATCCTCTCAACCTTCGAGGCGCAGGCGCCGGGCTTCTACAACGCAACAGACCGCGAGAACGGCGGCCTCTGGGGCGAGGATCGCCAGGGCACCCGGGTGTTCTTTCCCTTTCTCAGCCTCTCGCTGGGAGCGGTGCGGCCCGATCCAAACTGCTGTGAATCCTTCCACGATGTCGCGACCATGGCTGCGGATGCGAAACACATGGCCAAGCAGCAAGCGGGCAACAGTCTGTTCGTCGAACGCCGCTGCGGGCCGCATCGGGTCGCTTGATCCTTGATCGCGAGGAGGATCGCGCGGCGCGACTAGCGCTCCTTCGAGCCGAGCAGCTGGCGCCAGAGGATGGCCAGACTGGTTGCTAGCATCAGGATCGCGGCGCCGGGGGCGAGCATCGGGAGCGGGGCGCTAGGTAGGGGAACCAGAATCAGCGCCGTCGCCAGCCCGGCGAGGGCGAGTGCGCTCAGCGTCGCGGTGGTGCGCGCGTGGTTGGTCTTGACCTGGGTGGTCAGCGCCGTCAGGCCGCGACTGCCGCCTTCGGGATAGAGCGCGGCCTGATGCTCGAGCTGGTCGATGATGCGGTTCACCGCCACCGGGATATCCGGTAGGCGCTCGGCGAGCGCCGGCCAGTTGTGCGCGAAGCGCCGTGCCAGCATGCGCGGGCCGATCTGCTCGCGCATCCAGCGCTCCATGAACGGCTTGGCCGTGGTCCAGAGGTCGAGCTGCGGGTAGAGCTGACGACCCAACCCCTCGATATTGAGCAGCGTCTTCTCCAGCAGCACTAACTGCGGTTGAATCTCCATCTCGAAGCGGCGCGCGGTCTGGAACAGGTTGACCAGGAAGCCGCCGAACGAGATTTCCGACAAGGGCTTCTCGAAGATCGGCTCGCAGACGGTGCGGATGGCCGACTCGAACTCCTCCACCCGGGTACCGCGTGGCACCCAGCCGGACTCGACATGCAGCTCAGCGACGCGGCGGTAATCGCGGCGGAAGAAGGCGAGCAGGTTCTCGGCCAGGTAGCGTTGGTCTTCCTTGGTCAGGCTGCCGACGATGCCGAAGTCCACCGAGATGTAGCGCCCGGACTCCTCGACGAAGATGTTGCCGGGATGCATGTCGGCGTGGAAGAAGTTATCGCGAAACACCTGGGTGAAGAAGATCTCAACGCCGCGGGTGCCGAGCAGGCGCATGCTGATGCCCTGCTGTTTGAGCCGCTCCACCTGCGATACCGGCGTGCCGTAGATGCGCTCCATCACCATCACGTTGGGCCGGGTCCAGTCCCAGAATACCTCGGGGATGTAGAGCAATTGGCTATGCTTGAAGTTGCGCCGCAACTGCGAGGCATTAGCGGCCTCGCGCTGCAGGTTGAGTTCATCGAAGATGGTCTTCTCGTATTCGCGCACCACCTCGACCGGGCGCAGTCGACGCCCGTCGGGCCAATAGCGCTGCGCCAGGTGCGCGAAGGTGAGCATCAGATCGACATCGCGGCGGATGATGCGCTCGATGTCCGGTCGCAGCACCTTGACGATGACCGCTTCGCCAGTCTTCAGGCGTCCCGTGTGGACTTGCGCGATTGAGGCACTGGCGAGCGGCACTTCTTGGAACTCGTCGAGCACGGTTTCGACCGGCTGCCCCCATGCCTTCTCGATCAGGCGGCGGGCCTCGGGGCCAGGAAAAGGGGGGACACGGTCCTGCAGCCGTGCCAGCTCGACCGCCAACTCCTCCGGCAGCAGATCGACCCGCGTCGACAGCAGTTGGCCGAATTTGATGAAGATCGGCCCAAGTTCCTCGAGCGCGAGGCGCACACGCACGGGATAGGCGGGCAGTTCACGTCGGTACCAGTGCCAGGGCGCGAGATAGAGGAAAAAGCGCAGCGGTCGGAACAGCTTGGTCGCGACGATGACCTCGTCGAGACCATGCCGGAGGAGCACCACATTGATATGGAGCAGCCGCAGCGACTGCGAGAGACGAAACATGACAGGCTTGGCGGCTGGATCCTGTTAGGCAGGGTATTGGACGGAGAAGATTAGGCTGGATCTGGGGCTGAATCTGGACCAGGCGTCTGGTCAAGGCGGCGCGTGAGCCGCTCAACGCGTGCCTCGAGTCGTTCCACATCATCCCGCAGTCGGTCGACACCACCCAGAAAGCCCTGCATTTCGGTCTCGCTTGGCAACAAGCGGCCTTCCTCGATGAGGTATTCGCGCAGATCGGAGTCGAGCGTCTGACTATGACGCTCGGCCCAGCGCCCGCTAGCGCGCGCCTGCTGGCCGATGCGATGCGCGAGGCTGTCACCGACCAGGGTCGCGAGTTGCGCTTCCCAGTCGATATCCAGGCCCTTGATCACATCGCCGATGGTCTGGGCCAGTCCATTATCGCCCTCGATCTGGACCGCGCCGCTGAAGACCTCGTCCTCGCGATGCTCGGCCAGCGCCATGCTCAGCAGCGCCGCCGGGGTGGCGCGCACCAGGCAGTCGGGCTCGGCGGCATAGTCACCGAACAGACGCAAGGCGTTGCCCTCCGGGACGACATGCAGGTGCAGTCCGAATCCGCTCAGCTCGATCCGCAGAACCTGCCCTTGTACCTTGGCAAGCCCGGCCGCGCCCTCGGGATCAAGCGCGAGGAGGCGGTTGATCAGGGCCTCCGTTGACGCCAGCACCGCAGCGGGCAGCGTCAGGCCAGCATGGTGGGTCTGGGTATCGGTACTCACAACTTATAGCCGCGATGGATGGCGACGATGCCGCCGGTCAGGTTGAAGAACTCGCAGCGTTCCAGCCCCGCCTGCTCCATCATCGAGCGCAGGGTCTCTTGGTCTGGATGCATGCGAATGGATTCAGCCAGATAGCGATAACTATCGGGATCGCCGGCGACAAAGCGACCCAGCGTCGGCAGCACCGAGAACGAGTAGAGATCGTAGGCCTTGGCCAACGGCTTGGCGCTCGGATGCGAGAACTCGAGCACTAGGGCGCGACCGCCAGGGCGCAGCACGCGGAACATCTCGTTTAAGGCGAACTGCTTGTGCGTGACGTTGCGCAGGCCGAAGCCGATGGTGACGCAGTCGAAGCTGTCGTCGGCGAAGGGGATCTTCTCGGCATCGATCAGCACATAATCGAGATTGCCAACGACGCCGGCATCGATCAGCCGCTCGCGCCCCTGTTCTAGCATCGCCTGATTGATGTCGGACATCACCACGCTGCCGGAAGGGCCGACGATGCGTGAGAACTGCTCGGCCAGATCGCCGGTGCCGGCGGCGAGATCGAGCACGCGTTGAGCGCGCCGCACGCCGGCAAGTTCGATGGTGCGTCGCTTCCAGAGGCGATGGATGCCCATCGACATCAGGTCGTTCATCAGGTCGTAACGCGAGGCGACCGAGTCGAACACCGCGCGCACGCGCTCGGCCTTCTCCTTGACCGGGACTTCCTGGTAACCGAAATGGGTGGTCTTATCGTCAGACATCGAGGAGGATCACTGAGACGGCTTTCAAGATAACGCTGAGTTTACACCTTGCGGCGCGGACAGGGGCTGCGAGCTGTTAACGCGTGCGGATCATGATGCTCTCTTGGCCTTCATCCGCGAGTTTGGCGCGCATCGCCTGGGCCTGCGATTTTTCATAGCTGGAGGTGCGGACGCGATGATAGGTCTGGCCATTGTCGATGGTTACTGTCTGGAGACTGGTCTGAATGCCTTTCAGCGCGAGCCGTGCCCTGAGCCGCTCGGCATCCTCGCTGCTGCGGAAGGAGCCGAGCTGGAGCAAGTAGGTGCCCCGGCCGTCGCTGGGAGCTGCGGTTGGTGCTGAGCTGGGTGCTGGACTGGGCGCCGCGCTTGGTGTCGCGCGGGGCGCTGGCGTTGCGGCTGCGGTTTCAGCCGGCTTCGGTGTCGGCTTGGCGGCTGGAGACTGATCGCCACTAGACGGTGGTGCTGGTGGTGGTAGGGCTGGCGGCTCGGTGTCCTCTTGATCGGGGACGAGCACCTCTTCTTCCGGCAACAGGCTGTAGAAGTCGAAGGTGCGCTCCTGCGGCGGATTCGCCGGCGGGCGGGTCGTCGCCTGCTCGCTGCCCGGACCGGATGCGGTCGGCACATGGGTCATCCAGGCGTAGCCAACACCGAAGGCGCCAAGCAGGCCACCGAGCAGAAACCAAAAGGCACAGGTGCCACGGCGACTGCTGCGGCGGCGCGAGGTCGGAGTAGGGGGCGGGGTCGGGCGACGGTAGTCTTTAGGCATTGCAGTGTCGGTCACATCTGTTCTGGTGCGGAGACACCGATGAGCCCCAGGCCGTTCCGTAACACCTGACGCACGGCAAGGATCAGCTTGATGCGCGCATCGCGCAGTGCATCGTCATCGACCAAGAACGGATGCGCGTTGTAATAGGTATGAAAGGCGTTGGCCAGCTCGCGCAGATAGGTCGTGAGCAGATGCGGCTCGTGACCGAGCGCGGCGGCCTCGACTACCTCGGGATAGCGCGGCAGGGTCTTCAGCAAGGCCAGCTCATGCGGCTCGCCGAGCCGATCGAGGTGCGTGGTGCCATGGCTCGGCTCAACCAGGATGCCCTTGTCCGCAGCCTGGCGGAGCACGCTCTCGACCCGCGCATGGGCGTATTGGCAGTAATAGACCGGATTGTCGGCGGACTGGCTCTTGGCCAGATCGAGGTCGAAGTCCATGTGCTGCTCGCAGCGGCGCATCACATAGAAGAAGCGCGCCGCGTCGCGGCCAACCTCCTTGCGCAGTTGGCGCAGGGTGACGAACTCGCCGGAGCGGGTCGACATCTGCACCTTCTCGCCACCCCGATAGAGCACCGCGAACTGCACCAGCAGCACATCGAGCCGATCGGCCTCGTCGCCAAGCGCGGTCAATGCCGCCTTCACGCGCGGCACATAGCCGTGATGATCGGCGCCCCAGACATCGATCACGCGCTCGAAGCCGCGCTCGAGCTTGTCCATGTGATAGGCGATATCGGAGGCGAAATAGGTCGTCTGGCCATTCTCGCGCACCAGCACGCGGTCCTTCTCGTCACCAAAGCTGCTGGAGCGGAACCAAAGCGCGCCGGCCTGCTCGTAGACATGGCCGGCGGTGCGCAGGCGCTCGATGGCGCGGTTGACCGCGCCGCTCTCGGTGAGCGTGCGCTCCGAATACCATTCCTGATAATGGGCGCCGAATTCGCCAAGATCCTGGCGGATATCGTCGAGGATGGTATTGAGTCCCAGCTCGAACACGAAGCGATAGCGGTTATCGCCGAGCAGGCGCTTGGCGTTGGCGATCAGCCCATCGATGTGCGCCTCCTTGTCGCCGTTCGGCTCGCCTGCGATTGCATCGGCGGGCAGACCGGCCAGCACCGCGTCGGCGGCAACCCGGTAATCATCGCCATGCTCGCGGTGCAGGCTGGCGGCGATGTCCCAGACGTAGTCGCCCTTGTAGCCGTTGCTCGGGAAGCTCAATGCCTCGCCGCAGAGTTCCAGATAGCGCAGCCAGACCGAGGCGCAGAGGATGTCCATTTGCCGCCCGGCGTCGTTGACGTAGTACTCGCGATGCACATCGAAGCCGACCGCTTCCAACAGATCGGCGACCACGGCGCCATAGGCGGCGCCGCGCCCATGGCCGACATGCAGCGGCCCGGTCGGGTTGGCGGAGACGAACTCGACCTGCACCCGTTTGCCGGCGCCGATCCGGGAACGCCCAAAGGCCGGGCCTTGGGCAATGATCTCGGCAACCTGGGCATGGAAGGCATCGGCGGCAAGGTGAAAATTGATGAAGCCGGGGCCAGCGATTTCGACGCGCTCGACGAACGCGGAAGTTGGCAGGGCGGCGACGATGCGCTCGGCCAGCTCACGCGGTTTGTTGCGGGCGCGTTTGGCCAACACCATCGCGGTGTTCGTGGCGAAGTCGCCATGGCTGTCGTCACGGGTCCGCTCGACCTGCGGCTCCGGCAGCCCGTCGCTGAAGGTGGCGGGATCGAGGATGGCTTGGGCGATCAGCTGCTCGAGCGCAGCGCGCACCAATCCTTGGATGTGTTGCTTCATGGGGTCTCGTCTTGCAAAGCGGGTCAGGCGTTGCCGGCAAGCCCAGTGTTGCTGGGGTCGCGATCGGCTAGCCTGGCTGGTCGCAATTGGGCGATCGATCAATAACGCAAGGATACGGAAACGACGGCAGGCTCGCCAGATGCGAGTGTCCAGCTGCTGCTGGTCGGTTCATCAGCGTTGGCCGCGCGTCGGGATTTGACGGCCCGCGTGCAGTGCTCCTGGCTGCGTGCAGAGGTTCCCGTCAGTCGGTATCGGAGACCGGCCGACGCATCGACTTGATGCGCCCCCGCCGTACCTTCTCGTCAAGACGACGACGTTTGGCGGAGCGCGTGGGTTTGGTTGGCGTACGCAGCTTCGGCGCAACGCTCGCCTGCGCAATCACTGCGACGAGTCGTGTCCGGGCATCGGCGCGATTGCGCTCACGAGTGCGAAAGCGATGGGCGTGAATCGTCAGCACGCCGTCGCGGTCGATACGCCGATCGCCGCTGGCGAGCAGACGCGCACGCACTGGCTCCGGCAGCGATGGCGAGCACGTCAAGTCCAGACTGAGCTGGACCGCCGTTGCGAGCTTGTTGACATTCTGACCGCCTGGCCCTGGGGAGCGCACGAAGCGCTCCTGTAGCTCTTGCTCCGGAATCTGGATGGTCGCGCTGATCTTGAGCATTGGGGTTTCCCGTCAGTCGAAAAACGCGGTTCCCGAGCGGCGAATGTGTTCATCAGCACCGAGCGGTCCAGGTACCGATTGCCGCGTTCGCAGGAGGTCTCTGGCGCGAATTGGCAGGCATGGGATAGAGATCCTCGCTCCGAACGTTGGCATACCATCGCTGCACGCCAGGGTGGGCTCGCTTCTTCTTGCGCAGTTCCGACAACACATTTGTATCAATCAGGAATCCCACTCTGGAACATCCCGACCGTAGTCTGATGGGCGGGCAAAATCCGCATCTTCGCCAACATCTGGCATCGCCGCGAGCAGGCGCTTGACGGTGTCGTCGTTATGTTCGCGCTCAGCATGTGTCTCGAAAATAACCGCGACCCTGACAGGTCCGACAGGAATCTCTGGCGGGAGGCGCAATTTCAGACAATGGTCCTGCGGCACCTCAGCGACAGCTTCGTAATACTGTGTGGTCATCTCTATTCTCCATTCGTGACAAGGAGCGCTGATCGGGTCAATCGGGCGTGCTTGCGTCTCGGGTACCGAAGTGGCGCGCAGGCGATATTTGGCGCCTCGGCGTTCGCCCTGGCGCTCGAGTGAGCCGGCCATGGCTCACTGAGATTGCATGTCCATGTCCGTTGGAATGTTCGGCGATCAGATTGGCCAGCTGTTTTTTGCTCTCAGCGCTGGCCTGGAGGGTCAATTTGGCGCTGGTCGCATCAGTCGTCGCGACCGCCGCCGAGCAGTGCCGCCGTCTCTTGCGTGCGAGCGCGGCGCGGATGGCGGTGGCTGCTCGGGCGGCTGCTATCGGTGCTCTGACGCCGTCCGTGACCGCGTTTGGCCGTTGCTGATCCCGGCGTCGATGCCGAGGCCCCCGAAGCGCGCTGGCCGCCGGGACCGCCCGCCGAGTGATGCCTGGCTTGATCATCGGCGCTGTTGCCGTTGCCCCGACCGCTGCTGGCGGCACGGCTGTCGTCCCGACTGCCCTCGCCGGTGCCAGCGCTCGCCCTGCCGCTGCTTGCGCCAGCGCGTCGCGGCCGTTGCCCTGGGGCCGTAGCACTGCGTCCACCCGCGCTACGGCCACCCGCGCCGCGACCACCGGCACCTGCGGGACGCGGTCCACTGCGGCCATTCTTGATCGGCTCCGGCGGGATGCTGGGGTCCGGGTCGTAGCCAGGCTGGATGATCTTTGGCACCTCGCGTTTGAGCAGACGCTCGATGTCGCGCAGTAGCCGGTGCTCGTCGACACAGACCAGCGACACGGCCTGGCCCTCGCGACCGGCGCGGCCGGTGCGGCCGATCCGATGCACGTAGTCCTCTGGCACATTCGGCAGCTCGTAGTTGACCACGTGCGGGAGCTGATCGATATCGAGCCCGCGCGCGGCGATATCGGTGGCGACTAGTACCCGCACATCACCGCTCTTGAAGCCGGCGAGCGCGCGGGTGCGTGCGCCCTGGCTCTTGTTGCCGTGGATCGCGGCGGCGCTGAGGCCGTCGGTCTCGAGCTGCTCGGCGAGCCGGTTGGCGCCATGCTTGGTGCGGGTGAACACCAGCACCTGGCGCCAGTCGTTGGCGCCAATCATGTGGCTCAGCAGCTCGCGCTTGCGATGGCGATCGACCGGGTAGACGACTTGGTCGATGCGTTCGGCGGTGGTGTTGCGCGGCGCGGCCTCGATCAGCTCGGGGTTGTTCAGCAGCCGTTCGGCGAGGCGCTTGATGTCATCGGAGAAGGTCGCCGAGAACAGCAAGTTCTGTCGCGCGTGGTTTGGCGGCAGTAGTGCCAGCACTTTCTTGATGTCGTTGACGAAGCCCATGTCGAGCATGCGGTCGGCTTCATCGAGGATCAGGGTCTCGACCTGGGAGAGGTCGACCGTACCTTGGCCGGCATGGTCGAGCAGACGGCCCGGTGTGGCGACCAGGATGTCGACGCCGCGGCGCAGTTGATCGATCTGCGGGTTAATCTTGACCCCGCCGAAGATCACCGTCGAGCGCAGCGGCAGATATTGGCCATAGGTCTGGATGCTCTCCTGCACCTGGGCCGCGAGTTCGCGGGTCGGGGTCAGCACCAGCGCGCGAATCGGGCGGCGTGTCCCGGCGGATGCTCGGCTGTTGGACTGTCTGGCCGATTGGCCGCCTGGCTGTCTACCTGCCTGGCCGCTTGCTTGGCCACCGGGTTTTTCGGCGGTTCGGCGCGAGGTCTGGGTGCTCAGGCGCTGCAGCAGGGGCAGGGTGAAGCCGGCGGTCTTGCCGGTGCCGGTTTGCGCTGCGGCCATTACGTCGCCACCGCTAAGGATGGTCGGGATGGCCTTGATTTGGATCGGGGTGGGTTGGGTATAGCCCTGCTCGCGAACAGCGCGCAGGAGCTCGGCCGACAGGCCAAGGGTGTCGAATGACATGCGATTCTGGACTCCAGATGGGCCCTCCCATCCTCAGTGAGGCGGGAGCCGGTCCGGGCTGGATGAATGAGTGCCTTAAGCGGCAATGCTTGCGGGTCAGCGAAAACCCTGCTCTCGCGCGGCTCGCGATTGGCCTAGGGCCGATGGCGGAGCGCCGTCGATGGTTGCGGAGCGGGGGAGCGGCGAACGGCTCAAGCGATTTTCGGCGACCGCGTCCGCGCATGGCGGATGGTCGCGAGCGGTGCCGACCGGTCCAGGCACCCGAAGTGCGAGAGTCTAACCCAAAACCGAACTCGGTTATCTGTTTTTCTTCACGGGCTTCTTTGCGGGGCGGGCGCGATCGGCCCCGGGCGGGCCGGACCTCGGTCGCGGTGGGCGGTCGGCGCCTTGATCCGATTCCACCGGCGCGCCGGGCTCGCTGCGCGTGAGGTCGAGCGCTCGCCCGCACACGCGAACCTTGCGCAGATCCTGCAACAACTCGCGCGGCATGCCGGTGGGCAGATCGACCAGGCTGAACTCCTCGTGGATATCGATGCGGCCGATATGGCGCGCATCCAGCCCCGCCTCGTTGGCGATGGCGCCAACGATATTGCCAGGTTTGACCCCATTACGATGCCCGACGGCGATGCGGAACCGCTCCATGCCCTGATCCGGGCTCGACGGCGGCCGGCGTTGCTGGCGCGGGCGCTCGTCGTCATCGCGGCGTGGGCTGCGGCCGCGCTCGGGGCGCTCGCGCGAGCGCTCGGGCCGTTCGGGGGCGGTCAGTAGCAACGGCTGATCGCCGATCGAGAGCTTGGCCAGCGCGGCCGCGATCTCGACCGCCGGCACATCGTGCTCTTCCTGATACTGCTCGATCAGGCTCTGCATGAAGCCGAGTTCGCCGGCGGCGAGGGTGTCGGTGATACGCTGCTTGAAATCGGCGATGCGCTTGTTGTTGACGGTCTCGGTCGAGGGTAGGGTCAGCGGCTCGATGCGCTGGCGTGTCGCGCGCTCGATGGCGGCGAGCATGCGCCGCTCGCGCGGAGCGACGAACAGGATCGCCTCGCCGGCGCGGCCAGCGCGCCCGGTGCGGCCGATGCGGTGGATGTAGGCCTCGGTGTCGTAGGGGATGTCATAGTTGACGACATGACTGATGCGCTCGACATCGAGCCCGCGCGCGGCGACATCGGTCGCGACCAGGATATCGAGCGCACCGCTGCGCAATTGATCGACCATCTGCTCGCGCTGCTGCTGCGGCATGTCGCCGTTCAGCGCCGCAGCGGTCCAGCCCCGCGCGCCGAGGCGAGTGGCGAGTTCGGTGGTCGCGGTCTTGGTGCGCACGAACAGCAGCAGCCCCTCGAAGGGCTCGACCTCGAGGATGCGGGTGAGGGCATCGAGCTTGTGCATCCCGCTCACCAGCCAATAGCGCTGGCGAATGGTCTCGGCGGTCGCGGTGGCGGCCTCGATGCTGATCGACTTCGGTTCGTTCAGGTGACGCTGGGCGATACGTTGGATCTGGCTCGGCAGCGTGGCCGAGAACAGCGCGATCTGGCGCTGCGGCGGGGTCTGCTCCAGGATCCACTCGACATCGTCGATGAAGCCCATGCGCAGCATCTCATCGGCCTCGTCCAGCACCAGCGCCTGCAGTGCATCGAGGCGCAGGGTACCCTTGCGCATGTGGTCCATGATGCGCCCTGGGGTGCCGACCACCAGATGCACGCCGCGTTTGAGCTGACGGATCTGGGCGCCATAATCGGAGCCGCCGTAGATCGGCAGCACCTGAAAGCCCCCGAGCGCGCTGGCGTAGCGCTGACAGGCCTCGGCCACTTGCAGGGCCAGCTCGCGGGTCGGTGTGAGCACCAGTACCTGGGGCGTGCGCTGGGCGAGGTCGATGCGCGCCAGCAAGGGCAACGCGAATGCGGCGGTCTTGCCGGTGCCGGTCGGGGCGTGGCCAAGCAGATCACTGCCGGCAAGCAGGTGCGGGATGGTCGCGGCCTGGATCGGCGAGGGCGTCTCGTAGCCAACGGCGTCGAGCGCGCTGAGTAGGGCAGGGGGCAGCCCGAGATCGGCGAAGCTCGGGGTGGAAGAGGAGTCGGACATGAAAGAACGGCCTAAGGAACGGGAGAGAGAATGAGCAGACCGACGGGTGCAGCCGCGCGAGGAGGGGCTTGCACGCCGGGCAACATCACAGTATAGCGCAGCTTGCATGCTCGGCTGAGAAGAATCGACGAGCGCGCATCACAGCATGGGTCACAGCGCGGGAGTATGGGAGGTAAGGGGATGCAGATCTGGGTCGATGCCGATGCCACGCCGAATCCGGTCAAGGCGATTCTCTATCGCGCTGCGGATCGGGTGGGTTTTGCGCTCACGCTGGTTGCCAACCAGCCGTTGCAGGTGCCGTCCTCGGCGCGGATCAGGACCGTGCGGGTGGGTGCCGGTTTCGACGTCGCCGACGATTACATCGTCGCTCAGGCGCGGGCCGGCGATCTGGTAATCACCTCGGATATCCCGTTGGCGGCCGAGCTGGTCGCCAAGGGCTGCCAGGTACTGAGCCCACGCGGCGAGGCCTTCACGCCGGAGACCGTGCGTCAGCGACTGAATATGCGCGACTTCCTCGATACCATGCGCGCCAGCGGCCTGGATACCGGCGGGCCTCCGGCCTTTAGCCAAGCGGATCGTCAGGCGTTCGCGAATGCGCTCGATCGCATCTTGGCGCGCGCAGCTCGCGACGCGCCTCAGTCGCCCTAACGCAATGCGCTCGCCGCTGCCAAGCGTCGGCGACCGGGATCAGGCATTGGTGGCTGCTAGCGTGCCGGGATAATGCTGCTGAATCCAGGTCTTGGCCTCGGCGGTGATTTGTTTTGGCGATTTGCCGACGACCGAAAGCGGTTCCCCAATGCGCAAGCGGATGGTTCCGGGCAGCCGCAGCAACGAGCGGCTGGGCCAGCAGTCGCCGCTGTTGTGCACCATTGGCAGCACCTCGACGCCAGCGCGCGCGGCGAGCATGGCGCCGCCGACATTGAAACTGCCAATGGTGCCCGCCAGTTGCCGTGTTCCCTCCGGATAGATCACGACGCTGATGCCGTCGGCGAGACGTGTCTGGCCAACGCGCAGCAGGGTCTTGAGCGCTTGCGAGCCCTTGGAGCGATCGATCGCGATGGGCTTCAACAGTGTCAGCGCCCAACCGAAGAAGGGCACCCACAAGAGTTCTCGCTTGAGGATGGTGGATTGAGGTGAGATGAGGAGCTGCAGATAGAAGGTCTCCCATTGACTTTGGTGATTGCACATCACCACCACGGGACGGTCCTTGGGGATGTGCTCAATGCCTTCGACCTCGATGTTGACCCCGTTCAAGCGCTGCAACAGCCACATGGTAGCCCGCGTCCAAAGGTTCACGAACCAATAGCGCTGCTCGAAGCTTTGCAAGGGGGCAACGGCGAGCGAGAGCAGGCTGTGTCCGATGCCAATGAGATTGTAGAGGATGAAGAACAGCAGGCTGAGAAGTCTGATCCCGACGCTGATCGATGAGGGCGTGTTGGTTGGGCGAGCAGTGGGCATCTGGTCGAGCTGAGGTCGATGATTGAGAGCGAATTATCCCTTGCAGGCCCCGGTTCCGAAAGGGCGCCTGAAAGGGCGGTGTCGGATGGGTTCGAGCGCGTCGTGGGTACGATCGGTGATAGCGGCGTGCCAACGAGCGTCTTTCAAAGACTCTCTTGCGGGTCGATATCGAGACTCCAACGCACCCTGCGCGTGTTCGACAGGGCGCGCAGGCTGGGCAGTAAGCGGTCGATCAATGCATGCAGTGGCGCGCGCTGAGCACATTGCAACAGGAGCTGAGCGCGGAAGCGCCCGGCGCGGCGTTCCATGCTCGCTGGTGCCGGTCCCCAGACTTGCACTGGTTCGGGGTCGAGCGCGAGCACCTGCGCGCGCGCCTCTCGCAGGAAGTCGAGCGCCTGTTGCTCGACCCGGCTATCGGCGCGCAGCAGGGCCTGGAAGCTAAACGGCGGCAGCGCGGCTTCGGCACGCTCGGCCAGCGCGGCGGCGGCGAAGGCGCCGTAACCCTGGCGCAGTAATCGAATCAGGAGCGGATGATCGGGGTGACGCGTCTGCAGCATCACCGTACCGGGCTGCTCGGCGCGCCCGGCCCGGCCAGCGACCTGGATCAGGAGTTGGGCCATGCGCTCGGTGGCGCGAAAATCACTGCCATAGAGTCCATGGTCGAGGTCGAGGATGCCGGCCAGGGTCACGCCGGGCAGGTGATGGCCCTTGGCCAGCATCTGCGTGCCGAGCAGGAGCGGATAGGCGCCATCGCGCGCGGCGGCGAGCAGGCGCTCAAGGTCGCCCTTGCGGCGCGTGCTGTCGCGATCGATGCGCGCCAGCGGAATGCCTGGGAAACGCTGCCGCAGGCTATCCTCGACGCGTTCGGTGCCTTGCCCGAGCGGGCGCAGATCGGGCGATTCGCACTCGGGACAATGCACCGGCAAGGCGCGTTGATCACCGCAGTGATGGCAGATCAGCAGGCCACGATCGCGGTGCAGCGTCATGCGTGCGTCACAGTGCAGGCAGACGCTGATCCAGCCGCAGTCGTGACAGGTGAGCACCGGTGCGAAGCCGCGGCGGTTGAGAAACAGCAGAACTTGATTGCCGGCTTCGATCACCTCCGTCATGCGCGTTAGCAAGGCATGCGAGAGACCGGTGATCAGGTGTTGCGAGCGCACATCGACGACGAGGAAGCGCGGCGGCTTGGCGCCGCCGGCACGCCGGCGCAGATGCAGATGCTGATAACGCCCGCGTTCGGCATTGCGCAGCGTCTCCAACGAGGGGGTCGCCGAGCCTAGCAGCACCGGGCAGTTGCGGATCTGGGCGCGGCGCACGGCCAGATCGCGCGCCGAGTAGCGGAAGCCATCCTGCTGCTTGAGCGAGACATCATGCTCCTCGTCGACAATCAGCAGCCCCAAGTCTGGCAGTGGCGTGAAGATCGCCGAGCGCGTGCCGAGGATCAGCCGCGCCTGACCGCGCGCGGCGCGTTGCCAGGCGCGCTCGCGCTCGCGCTCGGCGAGCCCGGAGTGCAGCACCACGCGTTCGGTGTCGAGGCGTTGCGCGAAGCGCTCCGCCAGCTGCGGCGTGAGGCCGATCTCGGGCACCAACACCAGCACCTGCCGGCCGCGCTCCAGCGCCGCGCTGATGAGGCGGATATAGACCTCGGTCTTGCCGCTGCCGGTGACCCCATCCAAGAGGAAACACTGGAAGCCTTGCGTGCCGTGGACGGCGGCGATGGCGGCTTGCTGCTCGGCGTTGAGTGTCGGGCTGGGCGCGGGTTCGAAGGGCACAGCATCATCGCTTGGCGCGGGAGCGCTTGGCACGGGCCGGCGCAGGCGCGCGGGCAGGGCGCTGAAGATAGCCTCGCCCGGCGGACACCGATAGTAGTCGGCGGCCCAGCGAATCAGCGCGAGATCCTCAGCGCCGAGCAACGGTTCCCGGTCGAGGCAGCACTCGACCGATTTGAGCCGCTCGGGCGCGATCGGCGAGCGGTCCTTGCGGGCGACGATCATGCCGACGCGGCGGCTGCGGCCAAAGGGCACCAGCACACGCTGACCAAGCGCGCAGTCCGCCATCTCGGTTGGCAGTCGGTAGTCGAAGACCTCGGCTAAGGGGGCGGCAACGGCCACTTGAACGATCGCCAAGAATGGCTCTCCTTGATTCGCTGGTGTGTGATGCGGAGCCTCGCATCTTGCCCGAAATCAGCAAGCGTGTATGATTGCCGCGACGGTTTGGTCGCTGTCGAATCTTTCGATCCCGAGCCCAGGGTTCCGAGCTATGTTGTCACTGAGCCAACAGGTCCTGCGCACCGATCTTGCCGGTATGCCACTGGAGTGGATCGATTACAAAGCCGCCGCCAGACTCTACTTCCTGGGTCAGGTGGCCTACGCCTGCGGTCATCCCATGCTCTTGCTGCGTGGCGGCATCAATGCCCGCACCCGAACGCGTACCGAATTGCAGATCCACTCGATCATCGCCACCCATGGCGCCCAGCACGGGCCGACCAAGCTAAGCGATGACTATGTGCCGCCGCTCTCGAATCACACCCTGTTCCAGCGCGATGATCACCTCTGTCTCTACTGCGGCGGACGCTTTTCCTCGCGCCATCTCTCGCGCGACCATGTGCGGCCGGTGAGTCGCGGCGGCGCCGATGACTGGAACAACGTCGTCTCGGCCTGCGTGCGCTGTAACAACTACAAGGCCGGTCGCACGCCCGAGGACGCAGGGATGCAACTGCTTGCGGTGCCGTTTACACCGACCCATGTCGAGTATATCTATCTGATGGGCCGCAACGTGCTGGCCGACCAGATGGCCTTTCTGCGGGCGCACTTTCCACGCACGAGCCCATTGCTCAGGCGGCTGCCAGCGGCGGCCTGAGTGGGCGCTCGCAGGATCAGGCTAGCAGGATCAGGTGTTATGACGGATTGGCAGGCCATCGCGGAGCAGATCAGCGCGGCGAGCGGGAGGGCCTTCGAGCCCGGGCGTCCGCAACGCATTGGCGGGGGCTGCATCAACCAGGCCGTCGTTCTCAGCGAGGGCGAGCAACGCGTCTTCGTTAAGCTCAATGGCGCCGATCTGCTCGCCATGTTCGAGGCGGAAGCCGCAGGCCTGGCCGAGATGGCGGCGACCCACAGCATCCGCGTTCCCGAGCCGGTCTGCACCGGCCTAGTTGGTGATCAGGCCTTCATCGCCATGGAGCACATCGATCTCGGCGGCGCGCGTGGCGATGCTGCGGCCGCCGGTCGGCAGTTGGCCGCCATGCATCGCGCCACGCGCGCGCGCTTCGGCTGGGACCGCGACAATACCATCGGCTCCACCCCGCAACCGAACGGGGAATACGACGACTGGCCCAGCTTCTGGGACCAGCAGCGTCTCAGTTTTCAGCTCGAGTTGGCGGCGCGCAATGGTTATCGGGGGCGCTTGCAACAGCGTGGCGAGCGCTTGCGAGAGGGGCTCTCGGTGCTGCTCGACCATGCCCCGTCACCGTCGCTGCTGCATGGCGATCTTTGGGGTGGGAATCTTGGCTATGCGGCGGGTGGGCAACCGGTGATCTTCGATCCCGCCTGCTACTACGGTGATCGCGAAGCCGATCTGGCGATGACCGAGCTGTTTGGCGGTTTCGGTGGCCACTTTCGCGCGGCTTACGAGGAGTCCTGGCCGCTCAGTCCCGGCTACGCGGTGCGCAAGCAGCTCTACAACCTCTACCACATCCTCAATCACCTCAACCTGTTCGGCGGCGGCTACCTACGCCAAGCCGAGTCGATGATCGATCGGCTCCTCTCCGAGCGTGGCTAAGGCATCGGCGTGGCGCCGGGATTTTGTTTTTGGTTACGGTTGTGTTAAAAAGCGCCTCGCTATTCCTCCTTCTTCCCCATGATGGTCCTCCATGGCTCGCGAGCTGTTGTTGCTGCGACACGCCAAGTCCGATTGGGATAGCGACGCCGCCTCCGATATCGAACGTCCGCTCGCCAAACGAGGCAGGCGAGATGCTCCGCGCATCGGTGAATGGTTGTATCGAGAAGGGCTGGTTCCGGGGCTCATCCTGAGTTCGCCGGCCGAGCGCGCGCGCGAGACCGCGCTTAAGGTCTGCAAAGGGCTTGATTACGATAAGCGTGATATTCGCTGGGAGTCAGCGATCTACGAGGCGGAGCTGGGGCATTTGCTGCAGGTGCTTGCGGCCCATGCGCAGGCGCCGGCGTCGGTCCTGCTGGTGGGACATAATCCGGGGCTCGAAACCCTGCTCAGGCATCTGACCGATGGCGAACTCGATGAGCCCAAGGATGGCAAGCTGCTGCCGACCGCAGCGCTGGCGCGCTTGGAGATGCCGAATGACTGGCGCGTGCTCGAGCCCGGCTGCGCGATCCTGCTGACCCTGCTCCGACCCAAGGCGCTGAAGTAGGCGCTCGGGTTTCTCCCTCCCACGGGTTTCCCCTTCCCCAAACGCTGGCGCCGACCCCGTGTCCACTCGCGATCTCCCTTGGAAGGGATGGGCGAGGGCTGCGGAGCCGGCGCTCAGTGCGATCCTACGATCGCGGCTGATCAGTCGAGCCAGAAGCTGACTCTTGTCTGATCAGCGGTCGGTGGCAGCTGAACGATCAGCCTGCCACCGAGCATCGGGTTGATCTAATCAACCGCCCCAGTATGCACCGTAAGGGCTTACGGAGAAGAGGAGGGCATGGATCAGGATGCCGAGCAGGAACACGGACATCAGGATCGGCACCAGCCAAGTGGCAGGATTCAGGACCAGCCAGATCTTCCAGTCGTCTTCAGGATTTTTTGGTTTTTGGATTTCGGCCATTGTTAAACCCTCTTTTTCAGAGATTCAGTTGTATGGTTGAAGCAGGTATTGATCAGCGAATGATCAGAACCAGGGCTTCCAGACCAGAACCAGCAGGTGAGCAACGGCGGCGATACCGACGAATGCGGTGTAGGTCACCTTGAACTGCTCGTGGAATTCTTTTGCTTGATCGGGGGAAAGGCCCGAGAGGCTAGCTTGTTCGGCCATTGATTGACTCCTGAACGATTGTGGGTGCCTCTGGATAATCCAGGGCTTGGGTCACGACACTGTACATGACAGTTGTCGAAAAATAGTCTTTTCTTACTCGGCGGCAGGTGCCGGAGCAGCCTCAACGGCAGGTGCTGCTTCAGCACCCCAGTACTCGCCGTATGGGCTCACCGAGAACAGCAAGGCATGGATCAGGATGCCAAGCACGAACACGGACATCAGGATCGGAACCAACCAAACGGCTGGGTTCAGAACGAGCCAAATGCGGTAGTCCTGTTCTCTTGGCTTGTAGTCGAAGACGTCTTGGAACATGAGTAAATCCTCTAGCGATGTTCAGTTCAGTGGGAAGGCGGCGCTCAGAACCAGGGGTTCCAGACCAGAACCAGCAGGTGAGCAACGGCGGCGATACCAACGAAAGCGGTATAGGTCACTTTGAACTGCTCGTGGAATTCTTTTGCTTGCTCAGGCGTGAGGCCCGAAAGGCTCTTCATGTCAGCCATTTACATACCCTCCGTTAAGGGTTTGATGACAGTGCCGCACCTGTGCGTGCGACGGGAATCGACTCGACATCAGGTCAAATCGAACTGTACGACCGGCGGTGCCGGAGGCCTTTCCGTTTGCCGGTGCGTGTTTCCATGGTTGTCAGTTTAGTCTGACAGCTATAAATGTCAACCCAAATGTACAGATTCTTTTTGAGTTTCTGTTTTTGCCCCGGCTTTTTGTTGGTAACTATCTGTAATAAAAGGAAAAGATTTATTTTTCTCGGCTGTAAGATCCGGCTGACAATCGCTAGGTTGACACTTGTGAGGCCGGACAGAGGTGATCGCTAAGCCCGGGGGCAGGGCGCTTCGGGTCTGGGAGTTCTGGTCTGGGGGGCAGGTGAACGACTCCAGGCGCTATCTGGGCGCTTGCTGGGCGCTTGCCGGCAAGGGGCGGCCGGCGTCCTGGAGTCCTCGTCTGGCGGGTTGGGCGGCGTCTAGCGGATCGAGCGGTGTCTGGCGGGGCGGAGCCGGCATGCCCCTAGCGCACGCTCGCCGTCTGGCTTGGCCAGAGGGCCGGCTGGGCGCACGTTGGACTGGCTGGATGGACAGGCTGGGCGGGCGGAGGAAGAACCTGCGGGGGCGTGGAGACTGTCGCCAGGAAGGGGCGAGGAGGACAGTCTCCGACGGCTATTCTGGACTCAGTCAGCGGTCCTAGTGGACTCGGTCGGCGTGGTGGGGGTCTTCTGCCAGGGCGAGACGATGCCCAACAGATGGGACATGTCCTTGAGGAAGATGCGCAGGTGGGCCGCAGGCTTGGCCTTGACCAGGCGCTTGTGCATGTAGGCCTCCCAGGTCAGGTGCTGGATGTCGGGGTCGTCGCAGAGGCTGACGAAGCGCTCGCGGCGCTTGTCGCTCTTGTACCAGAAGCGCTGCATGATGCCGAGAATCCAGAACACGCGCCCATGGGCCTTCATGAAGCGCTTGCGCGCGTTGGCGAGCGCCTTGGCGTCGCCAGTGACCAGTAGCTCCTCGACCGCATCAGCAGCGAGACGGCCGCCGACCAGCGCATAGTAGATGCCCTCGCCCGAGGCCGGGGCGACCACCCCTGCGGCATCGCCGGCGAGGACGACGTCGCGGCCGTTGTCCCAAGTCTTGAGCGGATGCAGCGGGATCGGCGCGCCCTCGCGGCGCAGGGTCTCGCACTGATCGAGGCCGGTCTCCTTGCGCAGTTGGTCGACCGCGTCGTGCAATGAGAAGCCCTTGAGTTCGGTGCCGACGCCGATGCTGGTGGTCTCGCCGTGGGGGAAGATCCAGGCATAGAAATCGGGCGAGAGCTTGCCCTGATAGTAGACGTCGCAGCGGGCCGGGTCGAAGTCATGCAGGCCTTTGCCTGTGGTCGGCGCCGGCGAGCGCACGATCTCGTGATAGGCGGCCACATGCGGCAGCTCCTTGGCGCCGGGCACGCATTGCTTGGCGACCGAGGACATGGCGCCGTCGGCGCCGATCACCGCGCGCGCGCGGACCGTCTCGGTGGCGTTGCGATCGCTGGCCTCGGCCGGGCGGAACTCGACCAGCGCGGTGCCGTCCTCGTCGCGCAGCACGCGGGTGAAGGTGCCGTTACGGCGCTCGGCACCAGCGCCGGCGGCGCGCTCGCGCAGCCATTCGTCGAACGGCTCGCGATCGACCATGCCGACATAGCCGCCGTTGATCGGCATGTCGACATGGCGGTCGCTCGGCGCCACCATGCGCGCCGAGTTGATCTTCGCGACCAGTTGCTCGTCGGGGATCTCGAATTCCTCGATCGCCTTCGGCGGGATCGCGCCGCCACAGGGCTTGATGCGTCCGGGGCGGTCGAGCAGCAGCACCTTGCGGTTGCGCTTGGCCAAATCGGTGGCCGCAGTGGCGCCGGCCGGGCCGCCGCCGACGACGACTGCGTCATAGGTCTGCGAATTCGCCATCAGTCTCACCTTTGGGGTCTATCTGTTGTTGGAGTGGGGGACGCGGTGCGCTAACGGTTAGCCGCTGGAGGCCGACAACGAGAGCCGGCAACGAGGGCTGGCCACTAGGCGCTGGCGACGATCACCGCGCGGGCGGCAAAGGCGCTCACCATCATGCCGCTGACATAGACCGTGACGCCGAGCGCGCTCAACCAGGTGGCGCGGGCGACAGGGTCTTCGAGGAAGCGAACCATCAGCGTGATCTGCACCATCACCAAGGCGGCGACCGTGGCCGCATGCACCGGCTGCACCCAAGAGAACAGCAGGCCGACGACGACCAGCTGCGGCACGATCATCACGATGCAGGCGACCCAGGCCGCGCCGCGCACGCCGAGCTGCACCGGCAGCGAGCGCACGCCCATCTGCTTATCGCCTTCGATCGCCTTGAAGTCGTTCAGCGTCATGATGCCGTGGGCGCCGAGCCCATAGAGCACGGCGAGGGCAAGGATGCGCCAGTCCGGCATGGCGCCGCCGAGCATGACTGCCGCGCCGGTGATCCAGGCGAGGCTTTCATAGGAGAAGCCGACCGCAGCATTGCCGTACCAGCCGTTCTGTTTGAGCCGCAGCGGTGGCGCGCTATAGGCCCAGGCCAGGAGCAGGCCAACGACGGTGGCGGCGAATACCCAGGGACCGAGCACCAGCGCCAGGGCTAGCGACATCAGGGACCAGGCGATCGAGAGCTTGTAGCCCCAATCGCCTGGAATCCGCCCCGAGGGGATGGGGCGATTGGGCTCGTTGATGGCATCGACATCGCGGTCGTACCAATCGTTGACGACCTGGCTGGTGGCGCAGAGCAGAGGACCGGCGAGGATGACGCCAGCGAGCAATAACAGCCAATGCTCGGCAATCGAAGCACCCGAGGAGACCACGCCGCAGGCAAAGGCCCACATCGGCGGAAACCAGGTAATCGGGTGCAGAACCTCAAGGATGGCTGAGGGCTCGGGTCGGTTCGCCGTAGCGGAGGAGGCCGGCTCTATCATTGGATTCAGGGCTTCACGTCTGGGTCGGTTGGATTCGGGAAACCGCGCAAGTTTAGCCCGAAGCGCCACTGGCTGGCGCCGTGCCGCACAGGAACGCTGATCAAGGTCAAGCCGGCGGCGTCGCCAACGCTTGCGGTGGCCTCGAGCGCGGCGGTGGCGGGCGGCGCCCAAGAGATCGACTCAGCGGTGCGGCTCAGGGTTGCGACTCAGGGTTGCGACTCAGGGCGTGCGCGATGGGTGGCCGCCGCCGCTCTCGCCAGCGGCCTCGCTGAGGCCATAGCGGCGCAGCTTCACATACAGGCTTTGCCGGCTGAGCCCGAGCAGTTCGGCCGCCGAGGCGCGGTTGTCGCCGGTGAGTTCGAGGGCGGCCTCGATGCAGAGGCGCTCGATCATGTCGGACGACTCGCGCACCACCTCTTTTAATGGCACGCGCCCGACCAGCTCGGTCAGATGCTCGACCGAACGTGGCAGGGCCTGCTCGTTGCCGCTGTCGGCCGAGACGCGGCGATCGACGTTGCGGATGATGAAGCCGAAGCTGGGCTGCTCGCCGTTTTGGATTGCGACCGCCGAGATCTCGACCTCGCTGCTAGCGCCGTAGTCGCTGCGCACCGTGGTCGCGAACAGGCGCACGGCGCCATGCTGACGCAGGTTGGCGAGCAGCACATTGAGATCGACGCCGGGGCGGCCGAGCCAGCGATCGAGCGATTCGCCGCGCACCTGATCCTCGTTGTTGATTTGGGTCAGATCGAGGAAGGCGGCATTGGCGTTCAGGATGCGCCCATCCTGCGCGGTGACGACGATGCCATCAGGCGCGCGCTCCATCATCTTGGCCAGGCGCGAGCGCGGTTCGGCCTGCTCTGAGGGGGCGGCATTCGAGGGCGACACCTGGGCGAGGCGCAGCAACACCAGCGAGGTGTTTTCCTGTCGGATCAAGGCCGCCGACACGCTGAGTTCGATGCCACTGCGCAGGCGGGCGCGCACATCGTTCGCGCGCCCGGCCGCGCGCACGCCGGCGATCAGCGACTCGACCGCGCGCGTGCCGGCCTCGTCGAAGCCCTCCGGGAAATGGCGCCCCACCAGCCGTCGCGGATCGGCGACGAGTAGTTGGCTGGCGGCTGGATTGGCCTCGACCACCTTGCCGGTGGCTGGGTCCATCACCACCACCGCATCGGACGACGAGCGGAACAGTAAACGGTAGCGGGTCTCGAGCTGGCGCAGACGCCAATAATCGCGCTCCAGCGATTGTTGGGCATCGACCAGGCGTTGCTGCAGCGCCGCGAAGCCTTGCAGGTCGCGACCGACGGCAATGAGGTGATCGCGATTGCCAAGGCGGGTGGCGCAGTAGCGCACCGGCACCTCGCCGCCGCCGCGCGAGACGTGGGCGAGCTGCTGCCAGATCGGCACACCGCTGTCGCTCAGGGCATCGGCGATCAGCGCCTCGACCTTGCTGCGGCTTTCGCTGGTGACGGTGTCGCTCCAAGCGCGCCCGATCCAGTCATCGGAGACCTGGGCGCTGAGTTCGTCGTTGCCAAGCGCCACGTCGCGGATCATGCCCTTTTGGTCGAGGATCAGGGCGATGTCCGAGATCGAGGCAATCAGGGTCGCGACGCGATCGGTGTCGAGTTTTCCGAGGGCGGCTTGCGGTGCGTCAAAGGCCTTCACGATCGCCTGCTCCTGGCTGCACCGCGCGCAACCTCCGCGCCCGGTTTGACGCGGTACGTCTTAACCTCATCCTCGTTGCGGGCTTGATCATGGCGCCCGCGCCAGCTCGCTTCACGTCATCACCTCGGCTCCCCTGTACCGCGCGGGCTGATGTCATCCCGCCGAGCCCGAGGGGCAAAAGACCAAAACCCATTGTCTTTTTATGGGAAATGATCCACGACTAGCGTGGCGCCGCGGGCAACATTCGACGCTTCGCGCCTAGCGGTGTGTTGCCTACCTCGCGTCTTGACCGGGGTGGGATCGAGCGAACACACGGACAGCACGGCGCATACGCCGGTGACCCTTTATTAGGTAGTCGGGCGGCGCCGATCTGTCAAGTATTCTTTACGTTAAGCTGAGTTGACATGTGGTGGGATGCAGACTAGATTCCTTAGTACGGCAGCTATCCCAACCAATGCTCGAGGAGGCTAATGCGTCAGCCCGTGAAAAGGCATGACCGGCATCAACCGCTTTATACGCCAGAAGAGCGCAAGCGGCGCGACGAGACGCCCTGGACCCTGGTTCAGGGGATTCTAGCGCCGTTGCAGTTCCTGGTGTTCCTAGTCAGCGTGGTGTTGGTGATCCGCTATCTTGCGACTGGCGCGGGCGAAACGGCCGCCACGGTCTCGATCGTGCTCAAGACATTGATCCTTTACTTGATCATGGTCACGGGATCGATCTGGGAGAAGGTCGTCTTCGGCGAGTATCTGTTCGCCCGAGCCTTCTTTTGGGAGGATGTCTTCAGCATGTTGGTCCTAGCGCTGCACACCGCCTACCTGATCGCGCTGTTCGGTGGCTTCATGGATGTGCATCAGCAGATGCTGCTGGCCCTGGCCGCCTACGCCGCCTATGTGATCAACGCCACCCAGTTTATCCTGAAACTGCGCGCGGCGCGTCTGTCGGCACAGCGGCTCGATGCCGAGAGCGCCGCCGCTTCGGCGGGGGGCGCCGAATGAGCGGCGCGACCGGCATGCCGCGCGGCGCCGAGCCCGCGACCTGTGGCGCCAGCCTGCCGGTGCAGCGCGAGCATGGTCAGCGCCAGGTCTTCTGTGGGCTGGCCGGCATCGTCTGGCTGCACCGCAAGATCCAGGACGCCTTCTTCCTGGTCGTCGGCTCGCGCACCTGCGCCCATCTGCTGCAATCGGCCGCCGGCGTGATGATCTTCGCCGAGCCCCGCTTCGGCACCGCGATCCTTGGTGATCGCGATCTGGCCGGGCTGGCCGATTGCAACGAAGAACTCGACCGCGTCGTCACTGAACTGCTGGCACGGCGGCCCGATATCGGCACGCTGTTCCTGGTCGCCTCCTGTCCGTCGGAGGTCATCAAACTCGATCTCGACAATGCCGCAGCGCGGCTCGCCCGCGAGCAGCAGGGGCGGGTGCGGGTCTTGGCCTACAGCGGCAGCGGGCTGGATACCACCTTCACGCAGGGCGAGGATACCTGCCTGAGCGCGCTGGTGCCGGAGCTGCCAGAGGCGGCCGCCGGCAGCGAGGCGCTGCTGGTGCTCGGCACCCTGCCCGATGTGGTCGAGGATCAATTCCGCCGCCTGTTCGAGGCGCTCGGCATCCCGGCGCTGCACTTTTTGCCGCCCCGGCGCGGCAGCGAGCTGCCGCCGGTGGGGCCGGGCACGCGGCTGCTCGCCGCGCAGCCTTTCGTCGGCGGTACGGCGGCGGCCTTGGTCGATCGCGGCGCGACCCTGCTCGAGGCCCCTTATCCGTTCGGGATCGAGGGCACGCGCGCCTGGCTCGGCGCTGCAGCGGCGGCCTTCGGCATCGCCGCTGCCCGGGTTGATGAGGTCACGGCGCCGGCCGTCGCGCGCGCTGAGCGCGGGCTTGAGCGCTACCGCGCGCAGCTTGCGGGAAAGCGCATCAGCTTCCTGCCCGACTCTCAGCTCGAGATCCCGCTCGCACGCTTTCTGCAGCGCGAATGCGGTATGGAGTTGATCGAGGTCGGGGTACCCTATCTCGATCGGCGCATGATGGGCGCCGAACTGGACTGGCTGCCATCGGATGTGCGCCTGACCGAGGGCCAAGACTTGGAGCGTCAGCTCGATCGCCTGCGCGCGGATCGCCCCGATCTCACCGTCTGCGGGCTCGGGTTGGCCAATCCGCTCGAGGCCGAGGGGCTGACCACCAAATGGTCGATCGAGTTGGTGTTCTCACCGGTGCATGGGTTCGATCAGGCCGCTGACCTGGCCGAACTCTTCGTGCGCCCCCTGAACCGCCGCGAGCGGCTCGCGTTTTGATCCGCCGGTCCGATTTGAAAGCATGCAACTGACTGTCTGGACATACGAAGGCCCGCCGCACATGGGCGCCATCCGCATCGCCGCCTCGATGCAGGGTGTGCACTGCGTGCTGCATGCGCCGCAGGGCGATAGCTACGCGGATCTGCTGTTCACCATGATCGCGCGCAGCGCCAAGCGCCCGCCGGTGACCTACACTAGCTTTCAGGCGCGCGACATGGGCGCGGATACCGCCGAGCTGGTGCGCAAGACGCTGCGCGAGACGGTCGAGCGCTTCCAGCCGCACGCGCTGCTGGTCGGCGAGGCCTGCACCGGCGAGCTGCTGCAGGACCAGCCGGCGGCGTTGGCGCAGGGGATGGGCTTCGACTGTCCGGTGGTGCCGCTCGAGCTGCCCGCCTTCACCCGCAAGGAGCAGTGGGGCGCGAGCGAGACCTTCCATCAGTTAGTACGCACGCTGCTGCGGGGCCAGCCGCCGCGCGAGCGCGATCCAGCGGCCGAGGGTCGCCGACCGCGCGCGAACCTGCTCGGCGCCACCGCGCTCGGCTTCCGCTGCCGTGATGACATCGCCGAGGTCACCAAGCTGCTCGACAGTGCCGGCGTGGATGTCAATCTGAGTGCCCCGGCTGGGGCCTCGCCCGAAGATCTGCGGCGCATCCCGGATGCCGACTTCAACATCTGCCTCTATCCCGAGATCGCGCAGAGCACCTGTGCCTGGCTCGAGCGGATGTTCAAGCAGCCCTGGGTGAAGACGGTCCCGATCGGCGTCGGCGCGACGCGCGATTTCCTGCGCGAGGTCGGCGAGGTCGCCGGCATCGATACCAGCGCCGCCATCGCCGCCGGTCGCACCCGCCTGCCGTGGTTCTCGCGCTCGGTCGATTCGACCTATCTGACCGGCAAGCGGGTGTTCATCTTTGGCGACGCCAGCCATGTGATCGCCGCCGCGCGCGTTGCGACCGAAGAGCTGGGTTTTGAGGTCGTCGGCCTCGGCAGCTACAGTCGCGAGTTCGCGCGTGAGCTGCGGGCCGCCGCTGAGCGCTACGGCGTCGAGGCGCTGATCAGCGATGACTATCTCGAGGTCGAGTCGGCGGTGCTGGAGCTGGCCCCGGAACTGGTGCTTGGCACCCAGATGGAGCGCCACATCGCCAAGCGCGCCGGCATCCCCTGCGCGGTGATCTCGTCACCGGTGCATGTGCAAGATTTTCCGGCGCGCTATGCCCCGCAGATGGGCTTCGAGGGCGCCAATGTCATCTTCGATACCTGGGTGCATCCGCTGATGATGGGCCTGGAAGAACATCTGATCACGATGTTCCGGGAAGACGAGGAGTTTCATGACGAGGCGGTTGCCTCCCACCTCGGGTCCGGCACGTTGTCTGCGGCGAGCGCGCACAGCACGGCGGGAACCGCAGCGACGACTGAACCAAGCACGAGCGCGGATGGCATGGGGGCTGATGCCGCGCCCGTCTGGGAGTCCGAGGCCGAACGGGAGCTGAAGAAGATCCCCTTCTTCGTGCGCGGGAAGGCCCGTCGTAACACAGAACGCTTCGCCGCCGAGCGCGGCGTCGCCAGAATAACGGTCGAGACACTGTACGATGCCAAAGCCTACTTCGGTCGTTGATACGACACCCGTAAACGTTGTCATTGTCACCCTGGACAGTCACTTGGCGGGTGCGGTCGAGCGCGCGCGTCCGGCCCTGAAGCAACAGTTGCCGGGGCTCAATCTGTCGTTGCACGCCGCCGCCGAGTGGGATGACAACAAGGACGGCCTCGAGCGCTGCGGCGGTACCGCGCGCGAGGACGATCTTTGCGGCCGTTGCTCGTCGAATGGCGAGTGCAAGCTGCAGCGTTGCCGGGCCGATATCTCCAAGGCCGATATCGTCGTCACCACTATGCTGTTCATGGAGGATCACATCAAGGCCGTGCTGCCCGCGCTGCAGGCGCGCCGCGACCACTGCGATGCGATGGTCGGCTGTATGTCCGCCGGCGAGATCATGCGCCTCACCCGGCTCGGTAAGTTCACCATGGACGGCTCGCAGAGCGGCCCGATGGCGATCCTGAAGAAGCTGCGCGGTAATCGTGCCACAGAGAACAAGGACAGCAAGAACGCCAGCGATGGCGCGCGCCAGATGGCGATGCTGCGGCGCATCCCGAAGATCCTGCGCTTCATTCCGGGTACGGCTCAGGATGTGCGTGCCTACTTTCTGATGCTGCAGTACTGGCTCGCAGGCTCCGATGAGAACGTGGCCAATATGGTTCGTTTGCTCGTTGACCGCTATGCCGCCGGTCCGCGCGAGGGGCTGCGCGGTAAGCTCAAGGCCGCGCCGCCGGCCGAGTATCCCGAGGTCGGGGTCTTTCATCCGGGCATGAAGGGCCGCATCACCGATCAGGTCAACAAGTTGCCGGCGAAGAAGGGGGCCACCGGTACGGTCGGACTCTTGGTCATGCGCTCCTATGTGCTGGCCGGCAACACCGGCCACTACGATGGCGTGATCAAGGCGCTCGAGGCCAAGGGGCTGCGCGTGATCCCGGCCTTCGCCAGCGGCCTTGATGCCCGGCCCGCCGTCGATCAATTCTTCTTCCGCAACGGCAAGTGCGTGGTCGATGCGGTGGTCTCGCTGACCGGCTTCTCGCTGGTCGGCGGGCCGGCCTACAACGATGCGGCAGCCGCCCAAGAGGTGCTGGCGCGACTCGATGTGCCGTATCTCGCCGCGCATCCGGTCGAGTTCCAGACCCTGGAGCAATGGCAGGTCTCGGAGCGCGGGCTGATGCCGGTCGAGGCGACCATGATGGTGGCGATCCCCGAACTCGATGGCTCCACCGGCCCGATCGTCTTTGGCGGCCGCTCGGCCGAGGCCGGCAGCGACCGCACCCGCGATATGCAATCGCATCCGGAGCGCGCCAATACCTTGGCCGCGCGCGTCGCGCGCTTGATCAAGCTGCGCCAGACGCCGACCAAGGATCGCAAGATCGCGATCGTGCTGTTCAATTTTCCGCCCAATGCCGGCAACACCGGCACTGCGGCCTATCTCTCGGTCTTCGCCTCGCTCTATCGCACCCTGCAGGGGCTGAAGGACGAGGGCTATGAGGTCGAGGTTCCGGACAACGTCGATGCGCTGCGCGAGCGCATCATCAACGGCAATGCCGGCCAGTATGGCGCCCATGCCAACGTCTTCACCCGCATCCCGAGCGACGATCACGTCCGCCGCGAGCCTTACCTCACCGAGATCGAAGCCCAATGGGGGCCGGCGCCGGGCAAGCAGCAGAGCGATGGTTCATCGATCTTTGTGCTCGGCGAGCAGTTCGGCAACGTCTTCGTCGGTGTGCAACCGAGCTTCGGCTACGAAGGCGACCCGATGCGGCTGTTGTTCGACAAGGGCTTCACGCCGACCCACGCCTTCAGCGCCTTCTGCCGCTTCCTGCGCGAGGACTTCGCCGCCAATGCGGTGCTGCACTTCGGCACCCATGGCGCGCTCGAGTTCATGCCCGGCAAGCAGGCGGGCATGTCTGGGGCCTGCTGGCCGGACCGGCTGATCGGCGATCTGCCGAATCTCTATCTCTATGCCTCGAATAACCCGTCCGAGGGCACCATCGCCAAGCGCCGCGCTGCGGCGACCCTGATCAGCTACCTGACCCCTCCGATCGCCAACGCCGGACTCTATCGTGGCTTGGTCGACCTCAAAGGTTCGATCGAGCGCTGGCGCACGCTGGCCCCGGAGGCGTCAACCGAAGAGCGCAACGAGCTGGCCTCGCTGATCCAGGCGCAGGCCGCCGAACTCGATCTGGCGACCATGGCTTCGGACGAGGAGCCGGAATGGGATGCGGGCTCCGGCCAGCGCATCCAACGTCTCACCGACGAACTGCTCGAGCTTGAGTACACCCTGATCCCGCACGGTCTGCATGTGGTCGGCCAACCGCCGAATCCGACCGAGCGGCTGGATATGCTGATGGCGGTGGCCGAATCGCGCATCGATCCCGAGCATCCGGTCGACCTCAAGCGCGAGGCGCTGGATGCCTTGATCGGCGGTGGCGCGCCCGCGCTCGCGCTGCAGAAGGGCGGCATGGAGGTCAATGAGGCCAGCCTGAAGCTGATGGAAGACCTGGCCGGCTACGACAAGCTGCTCAATGAAGATCACGAGATGCCGGCGATCATGCGCGCGCTCGAAGGGCGTTTCGTGCGCCCGGCGCCGGGTGGCGACTTGCTGCGCACCCCGGAGATCCTGCCCACCGGTCGCAACCTGCATGGCTTCGATCCGTTCCGCATCCCGAGTCCGTTCGCGGTGCGGGAGGGCGTGCGCCATGCGCAGCAACTGCTCGATCGCCATATCGCAGACAACAATGCAATGCCGGAGTCGATCGCCCTGGTTCTCTGGGGAACGGACAACCTCAAGACCGAGGGCGGCCCGATCGCGCAGGCGCTGTGGCTGCTCGGCGCCAAGCCACGGCTCGATAGCTACGGCCGCGTCTGCGGGGCTGAGTTGCTGTCATTGGAGACCCTGGAACGGCCACGGATCGATGTGGTGATGACCCTCTCTGGCATTTTCCGTGATCTTTTGCCAATACAGACTAAACTGCTGGCAGAGGCCGCCTATCTGGCGGCAGCCGCCGATGAGCCACTCGAGCAGAACTTTGTGCGTAAGCATGCGCTGGCCTATCAGCAGACTCACGAGTGCGATCTCGAGACCGCTGCGCTGCGGGTGTTCAGTAACGCCGATGGCGCTTATGGCTCGAACGTCAATCATCTGATCGACAACAGCGCTTGGGACGAGGAGGATGAACTGGCCGAGACCTACACCCGTCGTAAGTGCTTTGCCTATGGCCGTGCCGGTGCCCCGGTACGCCAGGCCGAGCTGCTCAAGAGTGTGCTCGGCGATGTGCAGCTGGCCTACCAGAATCTGGACTCGGTCGAACTCGGCGTCACCACTGTGGATCATTATTTCGATACCCTCGGCGGCATCAGCCGCGCGGTGAGCCGCTCCAAGGGCGGCGATGTGCCGGTCTACATCGGTGATCAGACCCGTGGCGACGGCAAGGTTCGCACCCTGGCCGAGCAGGTCTCGCTCGAGACCCGGACCCGGATGCTCAATCCCAAGTGGTACGAAGGCATGCTCGAGCACGGCTATGAGGGCGTGCGCCAGATCGAGGTGCATGTGACCAACACCATGGGCTGGTCGGCCACTACCGGTCAGGTCGCGCCCTGGGTCTACCAGCGCATGACCGAGACCTTCGTACTCGACGATGAGATGCGCGAGCGCCTCGCCGCGCTCAACCCGACCGCGTCGGCCAAGGTCGCGCAGCGTCTGATTGAGGCCCACGAGCGCAATTATTGGGCGCCGGATGCCGAGACCCTGGAAGCCCTGCGCCAGGCCGGCGAAGAACTCGAAGACCGCCTCGAAGGCATCACCGAAGGAGTTGCCGCATGACCCTCGACGATCTTCCAACCACGATCTACGGCGGCGGCAAGCCGAGCGCTCGTTCGCCCGCTGCGGAGCGTTGTGATGCCCCCGACTGCGGTGGTTCACAGCTTGCCGATCCGCGCCTCGATGGCGAGGGCAGCGTGCAGGTGCAGCTCGATCCAAACGAGCGCATCGACAAGGCCCAAGTCTTCGCGATCTATGGCAAGGGCGGCATCGGCAAGAGCACGACCTCATCGAACCTCTCGGTCGCGTTCTCGAAGCTCGGCAAGCGGGTGGTGCAGATCGGCTGCGATCCGAAGCACGACAGCACCTTCACGCTGACCAAGTGCCTGGTGCCGACCGTGATCGACGTGCTTGAGTCGGTCAACTTCCATCCCGAGGAGCTGCGGCTCGAGGATTTCGTCTACGAGGGCGTCAACGGCGTGATGTGTGTCGAGGCCGGCGGTCCACCTGCCGGCACCGGCTGCGGCGGTTACGTGGTTGGCCAGACGGTGAAGCTGCTCAAACAGCATCATCTGCTCGATGACACCGATATCGTCATCTTCGATGTGCTCGGCGATGTTGTCTGCGGCGGCTTCGCCGCACCGCTGCAGCATGCCGACCGCGCCCTGATCGTCACCGCGAACGACTTCGACTCGATCTTCGCGATGAACCGCATCTCGACCGCGATCCTGGCCAAGGCCAAGAACTACAAGGTGCGCATCGGTGGCGTCATCGCCAATCGCAGCGACGAGACCGATCAGATCGATCGCTTCAACGCGGCGACGGGCCTCAAGACCATGGCCCATCTGCCATCGCTCGATGTGATTCGCCGCTCGCGGCTGCGCAAGGCGACCCTGTTCGAGATGGAGTCTTCTCCTGATGTCGATCACGCGCAAGGGCAGTATCTGCAGCTCGCCGAGTCGCTGCTGGCCGGTTCCGAGCCGCTCGACGTCAAGCCGATGCGCGACCGCGACCTCTTCGATTTCCTGGGCTTCGATTGAGCCAAGTGAGCAAGTGACACCGATGCCCAACCCTTCGTACCAAGAGCGCCGCGATCAGGTCGAGTCCTATTTCGACCGCACCGCAGCCGATGCCTGGAAGCGCCTCACCTCGGATGCGCCGGTGAGCGGGATTCGCGCCACCGTGCGCGCCGGCCGCGATCGCATGCGCGCGACCCTGCTCGACTGGCTCCCGGCTGACCTCAGCGGTAGGCGGCTGCTCGATGCGGGCTGCGGGACCGGCCTGCTGTCGGTCGAGGCGGCACGCCGGGGCGCCGACGTCTATGCGGTCGATCTGTCGCCGACATTGATCGAACATGCGCGCAAGCACCTGCCGAGCGATTTGCCGGGGCGCATCGAATTCGCCGTCGGCGACATGCTGGCGCCAGAGCAGGGTGATTTCGATCATATCGTCTCGATGGACAGCATCATCCATTACGAGCCCGATGACGCGCTGGATGTGATCGCGGGCTTTGCCGAGCGCGCGCGCGTCTCGGTGCTCTTCACCTTTGCCCCACGCACGCCGGCCTTGGCGCTGATGCACGCGGTCGGGCAATTCTTTCCGCGCAGCGATCGCTCGCCGGCGATCATCCCGATTGCCGAGAAGGCGATGCGCGTCCGCATCGAGGGCGCATCGCGCTTCGACGGCTGGGAGATCGGCCGCTGCGAGCGGATCGCGCAAGGCTTTTACACCTCGCAGGCGCTCGAGCTACGCCGGCGCAAGGAGAATCGTTAGTTATGGCGGCCTCGTTGGATGAACTGAAGCAGGTCTTCTACCAGGAGGTTCTGCCTAAGATCCTGCCGTTCGCGGATGCCGCGACCAAGGAACTGCCGATCGGGCGCCTGTTACGGCTGGCGCTGTTCCAGGCCTCGGTTGGCATGATGATGGTGTTGCTCTACGGTACCCTGAACCGCGTCATGGTGGTCGAGAAGGGCGTGCCGCCCTGGCTGATTGGCCTGATGGTGGCGCTGCCGGTGCTAGCGGCGCCCTTCCGGGCGTTGATTGGCTTCAAGTCCGATACCCATGAATCGGCCTTCGGTTGGCGCCGGGTGCCGTTCATCTGGTTTGGCACCCTGATGCAGTTTGGTGGTTTAACGATCATGCCGTTCGCCCTGCTGCTGATGGCGGAAGGCGGCAACGCGCCGACCTTCGTCATCTGGCTCGCCGCTGGCCTGGCCTTCTTGATCGCCGGTACTGGACTGCATACCACTCAGACCGCAGGCCTGGCTCTGGCCACCGATCTCTCGACCGAGGAGAAGCGCCCGCGGGTCATCGCCCTGCTGTTCGTGGTGTTGCATCTGAGCATGCTCCTGGCCGCGCTGGCCTACGGCGCCTTGCTGACCGATTTCAATGAAATGAGTCCCGCTCAGGCGAATGGACGCCTGATCGGTGTGCTGCAGGGGTCCGCGCTGGTCGCGATTGCGTTCAACATGATCGCGCTCTGGAGGCAGGAGTCGGTCAACCCCGAGCGCGCCGCTCAGATCAAGGCCGACCGCGCCGCGCACAAGGAGCGACCGAAGTTCAGGGAGACCTGGGCGCAGTTCATCCGTGCCGGCGATGCGGCACGCTTGCTGGTCGCGCTCGCGCTTGGTACGGCCGCTTTCCAGATGCAGGACATCCTGCTCGAGCCCTACGGCGGTCAGGTGCTCGGGCTGACGGTCTCGCAAACCACCCGGCTGACCGCGATCTGGGCCTTCGGCACCCTGGCTGCCTTCGGCCTCTCGGCTTATCTGCTCGGGCGCCAAGTCGACTACTACCGCATCTCGGTCGCCGGCGCCTTGATCGGGGTGCTCGCCTTCGCCGCCGTGATCGCCGCCGATCCGCTCGGCTCGCCGCTGTTGTTCCGGTTCGGCGCGCTGCTGATCGGCGCTGGCGGCGGCTTCTTCGCGGTGGGCACCCTCACTGCGGCAATGAACTTGGCCGATGTCGAAGGCAGCGGCCTTGCCTTGGGGGCTTGGGGCGCGGTTCAAGCCACCGCTTATGGTCTTGCGATGTTCCTTGGCGGCACGCTGCGCGATCTCGTGACCACCATTGCCTCCACAGGAGTCCTCGGTGAAGCCCTGATGGGTCCAGCCGTCGGCTATGCGTTCGTCTATAACCTGGAGATCTTGCTGCTCTTCGCCACCCTGATCGCACTCGGACCGCTTGCCCTGAAGGGCGGTCACGCGGCGCGATCTTCCTCGAAGTTCGGACTCACCGAGCTTCCTTAGTCCACCTTGTCAACGGAGATTATCCGATGCCTACTGGCGCTATTACCAACTACATTGACGTCGCTCAGGTCACGCTCTTAGCGTTCTGGTTCTTCTTCTTCGCGCTCGTGTTCTGGATTCGCCGCGAAGACAAACGCGAAGGTTATCCGCTCGAGGCTAAGACCCTGCGCGGCACCAAGTTGAATCCAGGCTTCCCGCCGATGCCAAAGCCGAAGACCTTCTTGATGCCGCACACCGGTACCAAGGTTGTGAAGCCCGGCCCCGACCAGCCGCAGTACAAGATCAACGCCGAGCCGGTCTCGCCGTTCCCCGGTTCTCCGCTGGCTCCTGTTGGTGATCCGATGAAGGCCAATGTCGGCCCTGGCTCCTACGCCATGCGTTTGGAAGAGCCTGATCTCACCGTCGACGGTCGGCCGCGCATCGTGCCGATGAAGGTTGCCAAGCACTTCGAGGTCGTCGGTAAGGATCCCGATCCGCGTGGTATGCCGGTGGTCGGCTGCGATGGTGCCCAAGGTGGTACCGTGAAGGAACTCTGGGTCGATCGCTCCGAGCCGCAGATCCGCTATCTCGAGGTCGAGGCCGCTGGCGGCAAGCGCGTGCTGCTGCCGATCACCATGTGCGTGGTCAAGGGCAAGAAGGGCTTTGTCGACGTCACCAGCATCACCGGTGCTCAGTTCGCCGGCGCGCCGGCCCTGAAGAGCTATGACCAGATCACCATGCGTGAGGAAGACATGGTCACCGCTTACTACGGCGGCGGCACCCTGTATGCCACTCAAGGGCGCGCGGAGCCTATTCTGTGAGTGAGTTTGCCTTCGAGCCGGTTCACGGCTTGCCGGAGAACCTCCCCCCGGGGGAGGCGCTCCGTTGGCAGGGTGCGCCGCATTGGCGCGTCCTTGCCAGGCGCGCCTTCTATGTCAGAACCGTCGCCTTCTATTTCGGTCTGTTGATGCTGCTGCGCTTGGCGGTGCTCATCACCGACGGCATCGCGTTCCGCGATGCCGTGCTCTGGAGCCTATGGATGGTCACCCTGGCGCTGGTGGCAGTCGGCATTCTCACCCTGCTTGCCTGGCTCTACAGCCGTTCGACGGTCTATAGCATTACCGATCGACGGGTAGTGATCCGGTTTGGCGTCGCGCTACCGATGGCCGTCAATATCCCCTTTAAGAGCATCGAGAGCGCGGGTCTGCGCACCTATCCAGATGGCTCTGGCGATATCCCGTTGGTGCTCAGCGAGGAGCAGAAGGTCAGCTATCTGATCATGTGGCCCAATGTCCGTCCTTGGCGGTTCTCGAATGCGCAACCGATGTTGCGTAGCATCCCGGATGCGGCAAAGGTCGCTGAGATCCTGGCCGAGGCTCTGCGCTCGGCGCACGCCGAGATGGCCGATGAGCCTGAATCCGCGCCGGCATCGGCACAAGCGGTTAAGCAGGATGCGAGCGCGTCCTCGAACGAGGCGTCGTTGGAGCCTGCGTCGGCGAAGGCGGGTGGTCAATGACCGGTCATCGGTTCGATTGGCGAGGAGTATAGCGATGAGCGACCCCTTCGACGGCCGCCCCTTCCCGCGCGGCGTGTTGATTGGCGCTGCGGTGCTGATCACGTTCGCGATCATGGCCGCCGCCATGGTTCGCCTCACCGGCAAGGGTGGCGTCGAGATGCCTTATGCGCCCGTGCTCGAGGCGCGAGAACTGGTGATTGAAGACATCGGCGATGGAGTGACCATGGTGACCTTGCCGGGTCCAGCGGGGGCCGATCGCAAAGCGGTAGTCGGCCTGCTGAAGTCGGGTGAAGATGGTTTCGCGATGGGCATGATGCGCGGCATGGTGCGGGATCGCAATGCGCGTGATCTCCCGCTCGATGCCCCTTATCAACTCGCGCTACTGGAAGACGGCAGGCTGGTGTTTCGCGACCCGAGCGTTGGCACCGAGATCGATCTGCGCGCCTTCGGACCGACCAACCTGGCCTCGTTCACTCCCCTCCTGCGCAGCGAGCCCGAGCCGCTTGCCGATGTCGTTGCTGCGGACGCGCGCGACTAAGGCTTCAGCGACGTATGTCGAGCTATGCTCTAGCGATCGGCTACGCGTTGTTCCTTTGGTGGTTCAGCACTGGCGTCATCCTCTATCTCAACGGGTTGCCAGCGCGCACTTATAAAACCAGTCTGATCGCCGCAACGGGATTGATGATCCTGCTGGTCGCGGTGATCTATCTCGTGCGCGATCGCCATGACCTCTGGGGGGCCTACCTCGGCTTCACCGCAGGCGTCCTGGTCTGGGGCTGGCTGGAGATGGTCTATTTCATGGGCTTGGTCACGGGACCACATAAAGAGCCCTGTCCTCAAGGCTGTACAGGCTGGCGCCGTTTCCTGCTGGCGCTGGGCACCAGCTTCTACCACGAACTCCTGTTGTTGCTGATCGCGGCGGTATTGGTCGCCGTGACCTGGGAGGCAACCAATCAATTGGGCACCTGGACCTTCGTCATCCTCTGGCTGATGCGTTGGAGTGCAAAGCTGAATCTCTTTTTTGGCGTGCCGAATCTCAATGAGGAGTGGCTGCCGGAGCATGTGCGCTTCATCACCAGCTATCTTCGCAAGCGCCCGATGAATCTGCTGTTTCCGATCTCGGTGAGTGTGGCGACCGTGGTGATGTCATTGCTCGTCGAAGCGGCCTTGGAGCTTCCAACCACGGGGTTTGCCGGGGTGTCGCTGATTCTATCGGCGACCCTCTTGGCGCTGGCGATTCTCGAGCACTGGTTCCTGGTACTGCCCTTGGCCGATGCCGCGTTGTGGCGCTGGGTGACCACCTCGGGAGATCGCTCCAACGCCGTCCCCGCACCGGAATCGGCATATAAGAAAACGATGGATTAGCCGCTACGTTGATATGCGTCAACGCCTACATACCCGGTGTTCACTAAGTTAGCCGGCACGGAGACCTGTGTCACAGTGGCCGCGCATCCGGTGGCGGTTTGGCCAAGGTTTCCCTCGCTCACGCCACACTGAGGTTCGCACATGTCCAGCTTTGCGCCAACGGAGGTGTCGCCCCAACAACTGACACGAATCGCTGAGCTTGGGCCGTTGTATGCCCAGTTTGCCAGTCAACCCGCATCCTGGATCGATAGGCTTGATAACTCCGAGTACGCCAAGGCCCTCAGGGACATCGCTCAGCATCCGGACGAGACCCTCTCGCTTTACATCCACATCCCTTTCTGCCCCGGGCGCTGCCTCTATTGCGCTTGTAACACCACCGTCACCCATGACACGGCCTGGATCGATCGCTACCTGGATGCCATCGACCAAGAGATGGCCCTAGTCACCGACCGTCTTCAAGGCCAGCACGATGTGCTGCAACTGCATCTCGCCGGCGGCACCCCGAACTACCTCAACGATTCCCAACTGACACGGCTGACCGAGATCATCGAGCGGCGCTTCCGGATCATCCCGGACACCGATCTCTCGATCGAGTGCGATCCAAGACGCGCCTCGGCGGGCCAGCTCGATCTACTGCATGCACTGGGCTACCGTCGGGTCACCTTCGGCGTCCAAGACCTCGACCCGCAGGTGCAACGCGCCATCGGGCGGCTGCAGTCGATCGATCTGATTCGCGATGTCTATGCGATGGCGCGCGAGACCGGCTTCGAGGCGATCGGCTTCGATCTGATCTACGGCTTGCCCGAGCAGACCGAAGCGAGCTTCCAAGACACCCTGGATGCCATCGTCGATCTGGCACCAGACCGGGTCTCCTGCTTCGGCTATGCGCGCACCACGGCGCGCGGCACCCACCAGTACGCCATCGATGCGCATCGGCTGCCCTCGGCGACCGACCGCCAAGTCCTGTTCCATCGCGCCGTCAATACCCTCACCGCCGCCGGTTATGCCTGGATCGGGCTGGATGCCTTCGCGCTGGACACCGACGAACTCGCCATCGCCCAAGAAGAGGGGCGACTGCGGCGCAACTGTATCGGCTATACCGGTATCGAGACCGATCACATGCTCGGCTTCGGCAGCGCCGCCATCGGCGATGTCAATGGGCTCTGCGTGCAGAATGAGATCGAGATCGATGCCTGGACCACGCGGGTGCAACGCGGCGAGCTGCCGGTCGCCCGTGGGCACCGGATCGGAGACCGCGATCGGCGCCGCCGCGACGCGATCGAGCACATGATCTGCAACCTCGAACTCCCGGCCGAACTCGCCGCCGGCTGTCTCGACGACGAATATGCCCGCCTTGCCAGTTACGCCTCGGATGGCCTGGTGCAGATCGAGCCCGATCGGCTGCGTATCACCCCCTCGGGGCGCTACTTCCTGCGGACCCTGTGCAGCGAGCATGGGGCCTACTTCGAGTGGGACCGCTCGCGCTGGCACTTCTCGCGTAGCCTATGAGTCCGCTCGACGACAGCAGCGCGGTGATCCGCATCGGACCCAATGCCATCACGCGCGTGGCCGAGGCGCTGGTCGCCGAGCGTGGCTCCGCCGAGGATGTCTTCAACGCCGCCTGCCTGGCGCATTACCTCGCCGATCCGCCCGAATCGATGGTCGACGAGCGCGATGTGACAGCGCTGCAGCAGGCGCTACGCGTCCAGCTAGACGCCGAGACGGCGCGCCGCATCGGCCATGATGCCGGGCTGCGCACCGGCGACTATCTGCTCGCGCATCGCATCCCCAAGCCCGCCCAGCGCATCCTCAAGCTCTTGCCGCCGGGGCTGGCCAGCGCCATATTGCTCAAGGCCGTCGGCAAGCATGCCTGGACCTTCTCCGGCAGCGGTCATTTCAGCTATACCACCGACCGCCCGGTGCGCGTGCGCATCCAAGACTGTCCGCTCTGCCGCAGCAGCCAGGCCGAGGTGCCGGTCTGCGATTTCTACCGCGGCACCTTCGAGCGGCTCTTCACCACCTTGGTCAACCGCAAGACCCAGGTGCGCGAGACCCAATGTCAGGCCCTAGGCGCCGATGCCTGCGTATTCGAGATGCGCTGGTAATCGCGTTGTTTAGAGCAAGTAGCCGTTTAGAGACGCTGGCAGCCGCGTAGTGCGCCGATGGCCGCGCGCAACCGCTGGAGTAGCTCGCTACGGCCGCTGAGTCCGCGCTCGCGGATGACCACCTCTGGGTCGCGCCGCTGCAAGAGGCTGCTGATCAACAGATCACGCTGCTCGGCCTCGAGTCCACCGTGGATGTCGGCCTGATTGGCGACGAGACGTGTGCGCACCAGACGCTCGAGCGCCGGTAGCGCGGCCTCGAAGCTGCGATGGGCGTCGGCGAAGGCATCGATCTGCCGCTGATCATCCGCGCCACCAACCGTCTCCCGTTGCGGCAGCTCCTGCAGCAGCGCGGCAACGAGTGAGGGTTCAACAGCCTGCAAGGGGCCGGTCAGCAAGGTCGGCAGGTCGTTGCCGAGGCGCGTGCGGGCATGCGCGACCAAGGCTTCACCGGCTGGGCTGAGTGCTTGCAGGACCACTGCCGCATGGGCGCCGCTGGCGGCGTTGCGACGCGTGCCCAGATGCAGCGGCGCCAGCCCGCAGCGGCGCCAAAAGGCGAGCAGCTCGGTGCTGGCACCGAAGCTCGCGCCCAAGAGATCGAGCCCATTCCGGCGCGCGCGTGCCGCGAGTTCGCCAACCAGCCGCCGCCCAAGCCCACGCCGTCGCGCCGCCGGGTGCACGGCGATGCGCACGATGCGGGCATAGCCAAGCTCGGGCGCCTCCACCAGACCGGCATGCGCCGAGAGGGTCTGCGGCAGCAAGTGGCCGCGCGGTCGACGCCGTCCTTCAAAGATCGGTTGCAGCAACTCCGACGCCAGCGTGCCTTCGCGGGCGATCAAGGCGGTTGCTAGCACTTGTTCGCCATTGCCATTGCCATTGCCGCTGCCGCTGCCGCTGCTATTGCCGTTGCCAGCGCCGACGCTGAGGGTCGCGACCTCGAGGTTGGGGCCATCGAGCAGATGGCGCAGGTCATTGGGGCGGGTCTGGTAATGGCCGAGCACCAACAGGCCGAACAACTGACGTAGCAACGCCTCGTCGTTGGCCAGCGCCTCGGGTGATTGAATGGCGAAGCGCGCCGAGGCCAGATCGGTGGTGGCGATCCGTGCATCGGCAGCCGGCTCGGCATCGAGCAGCAGGATCTGGTTGATGAGTTGCTCAAGCGGGTCGTCCTGGCGCCAGCGAATCGGGGTCTTCAGGTGCAGTGCCCGCCAGCCCGGCGCGCGCTGCTCGAGCAGGGCGCGAAAGCGTAGCTCGAAGCCGCGTCCAGTGCCCTCGTAGCCGTGCACCGTGGTCGCGAAGCAGATACGGGGATAACGCATCAACAACTGTTCCAGCAAGGGCGCTGGGATGCCGGCGGCCTCATCGATCATGAGCAGATCCGGGGCGCTCGAGTCCGCAAGCAGGGCGTCCGGTGCGGCAAAACTCAACAAAGGCTCAGCCTCGCTCGCCGAGGCGGCCCGCAGCGTCGCCTGCGCATGCGCGAACAAGGGCTCGACGGCGCTGCGTCGCGGTGCGGTGACGATGATCCTGGCGCGATGCTGGAGGATCGCTTCCCCGGCGGCTATCCCGAGCGCCGCTGACTTGCCGCGCCCGCGATCGGCGGTGAGCACGAGCGGACGCCGCGCGCGCGCGCTGATCAGCGCACGGATCGCCGCTATCGCCTGGGCCTGATCCGGGGTCGCAGGCTGTGTCGGATCGAGGGTTGGCCGCTGACGCTGTTGCCATTCGCCAACCACGGACTCAGCAGCCGATCCAGCAGCCGAACTCAGCGTTTCAGGCGTCAGTGCGGCTGCTGCGTCAATCGCGGTTTCGGTGTCGGAACCATCAATGTGAATCACTGCAGCCGATGACTGCAAAAGGCGCGCGAGGCGGGCAATGAACCGCGTGCCCACCTCGGCGGCGGAGTGGGGGTGCACGGCGATGCGCGCGGCCTCCGGGTCGATCCAGTGCGGCCAGTCCGCGAGCCTCGGGGTCAGCAACAGCAGCAGACCGCCGCCGCGCAGGCTGCCGACCGCCGCTCCTAGCGCATCCGCATCAAGGCCGCTCCAGAGATCTATCACCAGCAGATCACACTCGCCGCCGAGCAGTTGTTGAGCCTTGGCCATCGGGATGGCATCGGGGAGCGGGGCGTTGCTGAGCCAGACGGCACGTTGCGGCGTGCGCGAGACGATGACCTCGGCGGCGGCTTGCACGCCCCAATCGCGCCCGCCAGCGAGTTGGATCAGCCGGCGGTGCGGCCAGCGCTCATGCAGCTCGTCATGGGTTGGGACGTTGTCGGCGGGTTCTACCGCCCTCAGCCTTTGATGGCGGCGCGCGCACTCGGCGCAGCCCGCGCGCGGCTCGTTCCCGGCAAACTGACCATCAGGCTGACCGTCAGGCCTGCTGTCAGGCATCGACGCAAAAACGCTGGATGAGCTGGCGTAGATAGCCAAGCATCGGCGGAATGCGGTCTAGGGCGAGGTATTCATTCGGCTGATGTGCCTGATCGATATCGCCCGGGCCGAAGACGATGGTCTCCATCCCAAGTGCATTCAGGAACGGCGCCTCGGTGCCAAAGCTGACGCTCTCCGCGCGATGGCCAGTGAGCGCCTCGGCGGCCTGGACGATGGCGGCCCCAGCGGCGGTCTCTGCCGGTGGGATACTTGGGAACAGGGGTTCGATGTCGAGTTCAAGCTCGCGTCGTTCGGCGATCGGCGCCACCCGTTCGCGGAGTTCGGCGCGAAGCTGTTCGGGTTGCTGATGCGGCAGCGGACGGATATCGAGATGCAGCTCGCAATGGCCGCAGATGCGGTTGAAGTTGTCGCCGCCATGGATGTGGCCGACATTCATGGTCGGATAGTCGATCGCGAAGGCTGGGTCGCGCTGGGTCCGTTTCAGCTCGTCACGCCAGGCGAAGAGCGCGGTCAGCACCTCATGCATGCCTTCCAGGGCATTATTACCCAGGCTCGGGTCGCTGGCGTGGCCACTGCGCCCGGTGAGGCGAATCGCCTCGGCCATCACGCCCTTGTGCGCGCGCACTGGTCGCAGGCTGGTCGGCTCGCCGATGACCGCATGGCGGCCGAGGGCGCGTCCGGACTCGACTAGCGCCCGCGCGCCGTGCATGGCCGATTCCTCATCGGCGGTGGCGAGCAGGATCAGAGGGTGCTTGAGATCGGCTGGCTTGAATCCCCGCGCGGCTTCGATCGCCAGCCCCAGGAACGACTTCATGTCCGCCGTGCCGATGCCGTACAGACGACCATCGGCCTCGGTCAGACGCAGCGGATCAGAGCGCCAGAGGTGCTCGTCGAAGGGCACGGTATCGGCATGGCCGGAGAGCACCAGGCCGCTTAGCGGCTCGTTGCTCCGCTCAGAGGCAAGCAAACCCGCGCCGCCCACACTGGAGCTGCCTGACCCAGAACGGCCTGACCCATCACTGCCAGCCCTAGAGCCACCTAAACCGCTGCCGCCTTGCCCATGACCACCCAGCGTGGCCACCAGATTCGCCTTCTCGGGTTGGCCGGGAATCGGCAGGATCTCGACCCTAAAGCCAGCGTCCTCGAGCCAGCCCGCCAGCAGGTCGAGGACCGGCCGGTTGCTTTGGTCGAGGCCTGTATTGACGCTGCTGACCGAGGGCACCGCGATCAGTCCCTCCAGCATCTGGCGCAGGGGTGGGGCGGTGGAAGCTGAGCGCTGTGACATGGGGACTCCTGAGCGGCTGGATGGTTGCGCCATCCCGATGCCGGTAAGATGCGGCGAATTGCCCCACTGCTGCAAGCCCATCCCGCATCCGCATAGGTATTGTCTGTCGTGTTGAATCCTCCATCGACTGTTCGCGCTGATCTCGAGGCCGCGCTCGGCCGCTACCGCTGCCTGTTCGATCAGCAGGTCGACGACTGGGATGGGTTCATCGCCACCCTGATGCGGCCGCTGCCGACTTGGATTTGGGCCAATCCGCTGCGGATCGAAGGCCAGCAGCTCCGCGCGTTGATCGCCGAGGAAGGGGTGAATGCCGAGCCGGTGCCCTGGTTGAACCCCTGGTGGTCGTCGGTGGCACCGCGCGTTGCGGGGTTCGAAGCCGAGGGGCAGCGGCACTCCGCGTCCAGCCCGGATTCACCCGCACCCACCTCGGCCGGCTTGGATGCGCTCAGCGCGCGCGCGATCACCGGCGCTGTATCCAGTTCCATTGCGCTGCGACTGCCGCCGGGCTTCAAGGCCGGCCAGCGCTGGTGGTACTGCGCCGGCCTGGCGCATGCGCAGGAGGCCGTCTCGCAGCTGCCGGTAATGCTGTTGGATGTGCGCCCTGGTCAGCGCGTGCTCGATCTCTGCGCGGCGCCCGGCGGCAAGACCGCGCAGTTGGCGCTGGCACTCGGCAATCGCGGGACCTTGCTCGCCAACGATTTCGCCGCCGAGCGCATCGCCGCGCTGCAGGGCAACCTGGATCGGCTCGGGGTACTGAACTGCAGTACCACGCGTTGCGATGGTGGCAATTATCCGGCAGCGGCCGGCGCCTTCGACCGCATCCTGGTCGATGCCCCCTGCTCGAGCGAGGGCACGCTAAGGCGCAACCCAAGCCTGGTCCAGTGTGGCGCTCAAGGTGGGCGCGATGGGCGCGGTGGTTATGGGCATGATGGTCGCGCTGCTCTCGGTCGCGGCGATCCCGCTCCTGGCACGCTCGCTCGCGCGCACGCTGGCATCGGCCCTGAGCGCTCGCAGCGCATGGCGGGGCGCCAACGGGCCCTGCTGCGCAAGGCGGTGCAGCTGTGCCAGCCCGGCGGGCGCATCGTCTATTCGACCTGCACCTTCGCGCCGGAGGAGAACGAACTGATCGTCGCCGAGATCCTCAATGAGCAGAATGGCAACCTCGAGCTGTTGCCTTGCGAGGTGCCGGGCCTGCTCACGAGCGCTGGCGTCACGCACTGGCAAGGTCGTCAGCTCGACCCGAGCCTCTCGCGCTGCCTGCGCGTCTGGCCGCACGCGAATGATACCGGCGGCTTCTTTATCGCCGTACTCCATAAATCCGCCCGGGCACCGGGTTTAGGCGATGCCGCGTCTGCCCGGCCTCAACATCCGCACCCGTCCCAGCACCTGCTCCAACAGCGCCCGCTCCAACTGGAGGCCGACGATGACGGCTGGCTGCGGGAACTCCGCGATCATTACGGGCTGCCGGCATCGGCACTGATCGACCGCCGCTTCCATCGCCAGGCCCGCCGTGGTCTGCACCTGGTGGCCGCGGATCATCGGGCGCCTGCGGCGCCGTCGCCGCAGGGCAGTGGTCTGTTCGCCTATCGCACCAATATCCGCCCGCCGAAGCTCACCACCGGCGCGGCGCTGTTGCTTGGCGCGGCCGCGACCCGCCAGACGCTTGAGCTGAACAGCGAGCAGCGCGATCGCTATCTGCGTCGCGAATTGCTGCGCCCGGACCCCGCGCAGATCGCCGACTGCCGTCCTGGTCAGGTCCTGGTGCGCCATCGTGGTTTCACGCTCGGGGTCGCGCTGCTGCATCGCTCTGGCGATCTGGAGAGTCTATTTCCAAGCCGTTGGAGCGGTTGCACCGCTGGGGCTTAACGGCAGGATTTGACCCAGGTTTCATCCGATCGTCATGGGTTCGCTCTATCTTGTGTAACTGGTTAAGCTGGTTGCACCGCTATCACCGCATAATCTGATCGCCGGAAAGAATCGACACTGATGAAAGCCAAGAAGCCGCAAATCCCGCTCATCTGGCACGCCGATACCAACAAGGCGGTCAGTGAGGACTTGAGCGAGCCGAATCGGGCCGTGGTCGACGAATTCGCGCGGCTGATCAAGGCCGGCGCGCGCGAGACCGTGATCAAGGCCGTGCGCCGGATGCCGCCGCCGAGCATGGTGTCGCTGTTCGTGCATCTGCCGCTGAAGCGCGCGCGCAAGCTGACCAGTTGGCTGGATCAGCCGCAGCTGCGCATCATCGCCGAGCTGAATCCCTCGTTCCGCGCTGCGCTGCTCGATGATGTCGCGGTGCAGCGCTTGATCGACGTGCTCGATGGCTTCGAGCCCGAGGAAGCCGCCGATGCGCTCGACGACCTCCCCGACGAGGTTGCCGAGCAGGTGCTGCCGCGCTTGCAGGAGCGCGAGACGATCGAGGCCCTGCGCGGCTACGGCGAGGAATCCGCCGGCAGCATCATGAGCCGCAAGTTCGTCGCGGTGCCTGTTGATTGGACTGTGGGCCAGGTCAATGCCGACATTCGCGCCAATGCCGAGGCGATCGAAAAGCTCTATGCGGTGAACGTGGTCGATACCGACCAGCGTCCGGTCGGCTATCTGCGGCTGCGCGATCTGTTGCTGGCGCCGAAGGAGACCCTGGTCGAGCAGATCATGCAGACCGACTTCGTCGCCGTCGGCCCGGAGACGGATCAGGAAGAGGTGGCCCGTTTCGCCGACCGCCATGAGCTTTCGGTGGTGCCGGTTGTGGATCGCGACGGGCGTCTGATCGGCCGGATCACGCCCAAACAGCTGCGGCGCGTGCTGCTGGAAGAGGCCGAGGAAGACCTGAACCTGATGTCTGGTCTACCCGCCGATTCGCGCCCGGATCAACCGATCCGTCGCATCATTCGCGGGCGTATCCCTTGGCTGCTGGTGGGGTTGGCCGGCGCCAGTCTGTCTGCGGCGGTGGTCGGCGCCTTCGAGGATCAGCTGGCGAAGGCGGCGATTCTGGCCAGCTTTATCCCGATCGTGATGTCGATGGCCGGTAATGCCGGCATCCAGGCCGCGACCGTCGCCGTGCAGGGCCTCTCGAGCGGAACCATTACCTTTGCCGATCTCGGTTGGCGCCTCGGCAAGGAGCTGGTCGCGGCGGTTGCCAATGGTGCCATCGCGGCCACGGTGTTGATCGCGCTGGTGCTGCTGGTGGCGCAGTTCATCGAGGTGCAGGACCCGCTCATCCTCGCCTTGACCGCCGGGCTGTCGTTGCTCTCGGTGATCGTGGTCGCGGTCACCGTCGGCGCTAGCATCCCGATCTTGCTCGATCGGATTGGTATCGATCCAGCAATGGCCACCGGCGTCTTCATCACCACCGGCAACGACATCATCTCAGTCGCGCTGTTCTTCCTGCTGATGATGCTGTTCTATCTGTGAGCGATCATCGGCGTCGGCCGCCGCTACGGCTGCAGCCGCGTCGCTCGCGTTGGCTCGGGCTGATGCTGCTGGCGACGCATCTACTCGCGGCGGTCGTCTTGCTGATGATCCCGCTCGAGCTAACGCCGCTCGAGCCGCTGCTGCGCGTGCTGTTGCTCCTGCTAGTCATGCTCAGCTTCGGCTATGGCCTCTGGGCGCAGGTCCTAGCGCTGGCGCCCTGGTCGTTGCGGGAGGCGACCTGGTCCGGGCAGGGCTGGCGGCTCGGGTTTCGCAACGGTCAACTGCGCGATGCGGTGCTGCTGCCGAGCAGCCTAGTCACGGTGCCGCTGGTGATCCTGCATTTCCGGGTCGGTTGGCTGCGCTATCCGTTAATGATCCTAACCGAGGAGGTGATCGCCCCGGAGCAGCTGCGGCAATTGCGTGTCCGGTTGCGGTTGCAGCGCTCGGCAGCCTGAGCAGCGGTCTGAAAACCGAATCGCGGCGGCGAAGTCCGAGCTTGAATGGCTTCCGGGGCGCCCATTGCAGCATTTCCTGACAGCGTCTGGACCCGCTGCCGCAGTTCGCGAGATCCGGTCTCTTGGGTCTCAAGGGCGCGTCCTGTTCGGACGTCGACGCGAATGGCTATACTGGCAGCCAGACATCGATTTCTGGCGCTGTTGACTGCGTAAGCAGCGCCCCTGTCGCCAGGAGGCGCGGATGAAGGTATTAATCACCGGCGGGGCGGGCTATATCGGCAGCCACACCTGCGTTGAGCTTCTTGCCGCCGGCCACGAACTGGTCGTGGTCGACAACCTCAGCAATAGCAAGTCCGAGTCGCTGCAACGGGTGCGCGAGATCAGCGGCCGGCCGCTGGACTTCATGCATGCGGACTTGCGCGATGAGGCCGCGCTTGGGCAGCTGTTCTCAGCGCACGCCTTCGATGCCGTCATCCATTTCGCTGGTCTCAAGGCGGTGGGTGAGTCGAGCGCGATCCCGCTCGAGTATTACGACAACAATATCAGCGGCACCCTCTCGCTGTGCCGGGCGATGCGCGAGGCGGGCGTTAAGCGCTTGGTGTTCAGCTCCTCGGCCACGGTCTACGGTGATCCGGCAACGGTGCCGATTCGGGAGGATTTTCCGCTCTCGGCGACCAATCCTTATGGCCGCACTAAGCTCTTCATCGAGGAGATCCTGCGCGACCTGTATCGCGCCGATCCGAGCTGGGACATCGCGCTACTGCGTTATTTCAACCCGGTGGGCGCGCATGCGAGCGGTCGCATCGGCGAGAACCCGAACGGGATTCCGAATAACCTGATGCCGTTCATCGCCCAGGTTGCGGTCGGCAAGCGCGAGGCGCTGCAGGTCTTCGGCGATGACTATCCAACCCCAGACGGTACTGGCGTGCGCGACTACATCCATGTGGTCGATCTGGCCCTTGGTCACCTGGCGGCGCTAGAGCGTCTGTGGGATGCGCCAGGGCTGCTGACCTGCAATCTCGGCACCGGGCAGGGCTACAGCGTACTCGAGATGGTGCGCGCGTTCGAGGCCGCAAGCGGCCGGCCGGTACCCTATCGGATCGTCGGGCGTCGGCCCGGCGATATCGCCGCCTGCTATGCCGATCCGACCCAGGCGCGTGAACTGCTCGGCTGGCAAGCCGAGCGCGGCCTCGAACAAATGGTCAACGATGCCTGGCTTTGGCAGCGCCAGAACCCGGAGGGTTATCCCGACGAGTCCCCGCAATCGAGGACGGCCGGCTCGGCATCTACTCCATCATGTCGTTGATGACATTCTTGAACCAACTATGGGCATAACTCACTTCCCGCTTGCGGATCTCCGGAGTCGCATTCGCCGGTGAGACGCCCCCGGAGCCGGGGATCGGCTCGATGCTGTTGGTCTCGGCGTCCAGGTTGTAGACCGCAGCCACGGAGATGCCGAAATCCTCGCCGACGACGCTGTAGCAGGTGTTGACGAAGGTTGGGTCGCCCGGCTCCTTGCCTTGAAAGCCAGCAGCGATGGCCGCAGCGGCGACCTTGGCCTGGGAGTTGGCGGCATAAGCAGACTTGGGCATCTTGGACGCGCTGGAGGCGTCGCCGAGCACGTAGATGTGCTTGTGGCGGGTGGATTCGAAGGTGCGCTTGTCCACCGGGCACCAGTCGCCGTCCACCAGGTCCGCCGCGAACGCGATGGCGTTCGCCTTCTGCGGCGGGATGATGTTGATCACGTCGCCCTGGAAGTCCTCGACAAGGCCGATCAAGGTGTGCGTGCTCGGGTCCAGTTCTTCGATGGCACCACCTTGGGCGGCGCTGACCCACTGGATCATGCTGTCGTCGGTGCCGTAGCCGTAGAGCTTGGTCCAGCCTTCGATGTAGAGCCCCTGTTTAGAGAAGGCGTCCTTGGCATCAAGGATGGTGATTTTGGCCTTTGGCTTGTGGTGCTTGCAGTACAGGGCGATCTGCGAAGCACGCTCGTAGGGTCCGGGCGGGCATTTGAACGGATTGGGCGGGGCGACGATGATCACATGCCCCCCTTCGGGCATGGACTCGATCTGGTTGCGCAGCAGTTGCGTCTGCGGGCCGGCGTTCCAGGCGTGGGGAATGCGCTCGTTCGCGATCTGCTCGTCGTAGCCCTCGATGGCGTCCCACTTGAAGCCGACACCGGGGGAGACCACGCAGGCGTCATAATCAAACGCACCGCCGCCTGCGGTCTGGACCTGCTGGTTCTCCGGATCGATACCGACCACCCTGTCTTGGACCACCTCCACGCCGTAGCCACGTAGACCGTCGTAGCCGAAGGTCAGCGATTGCAACGTTCGCTCGCCACTGAGCACCTCGTTGCTCATGAAGCAGGAGGTGTAGGCCGGCTTCGACTCGATCAGGGTGACGGCGATGTTTGGGTCGAGCTTGCGCAGGTATTTGGCTGCGGTGCAGCCGCCAACCCCGCCGCCGACCACAACCACGCGGCGCGCGGCCCCCAACACCAGCGATGGAAAGCCCAGGGTAGCGAGAGCGGCGGCGCCACCGGCGGCATGGATGAAGGTTCGACGTTTCAGGTGTATCACAATGCTGTTCTCCACCGCCGCACTACTGCTGGCTGCCGTAGTAATTGACCAAGGCGGGTATAGCATCTCCCCCGGCCTCCTCGATCGCGGCGTCGACCTTGCGCTGCATCTTGCGCGGCCATTTGCGTTTGCCGCTGATGAAGTCATCCATGGTGTAGTGCAGGTACGGCATCCACTGACCGGCGAGGGTACCGGCGTCACCGGGTCGGCCGCCGTTCTCGTGGCACTTCTCGCAGTACTCATCGTGCAGGCGGGCACCCTGCTCAGCCAGTTCCGGGTTGTATGGCTGCGGAAATAGGCGCAGGCGCTGACTGGCGAAGAACCAGGCCATCTCCTCGAACTGATCGTCGGTGTAGGCATTGGCAATGCGGTTCATGATGCTGGCATTGCGCTCGTCCTGGCGGTAGGCCTTCATGGCATCCACAAAGACCTCTGGGTCCATGCCGGCAATGGCGGGCATGGACGGCCCGACGCTGGAGCCGTCGGTGCCGTGACAGCCGGCGCAGGTGAAGGCCATGGCCTGGCCGGATGGCCCCGCCGAGAGCGTGGCTGGCAGCACAGTCAGTAGGGCGAGCAGGACAGGCATGGTCACACGATGGTTGCGGGCGCGCTCGTTGATGGTCGTGTTGTTCTTGGTGATTGTCATGTTCTCCATCCCCTCAGTTCGGCGAGGTCACCAAACCGATCAGCACCAGCGTCAGCAGGGCCAAACCGGCCATGATCAGCACGGTGGTGATGAAGGAGGCCGCCAGCGAGGCGCGGCGCGAAGGACGTTGGACCAGGTGCTTTTCCAACTCTCCGCTCTCCACCAGCCGGTCGTATTCGAGCCGGTGGTCGTGCTTGAACTCATCGATGGGAATCACGCCGGTGAAGATGGCCGTGCTCATCGGGAAGCGCTCTGGGCGGAAGTGCACGTTAAAGAAGTGCACCGAGTTCAAGAAGATGGCCGCCAATAGGGCCTCTTCAGCGTGCACCAGGTTGGCGATATTGAAGCTCCAGCCCGGCAGGACGAGTGAGGTGATCCCCGGCATGAACAGCACGAGCCCGGACAGGCCGATCACCATGGCCCCCCAGAACGGCGCCCAATAGTCGAACTTCTGCCAGTAAGTCCAGTGGTTGAACTGGGGGCGCGGTCCAAAGCCGAGGAACCATTTGAACATGTCCTTCAGATCCTTCAGATCCTTCCAGTTAGGGAGCAGTGAGGTGCTGCCAAACCATTCAAAGGTCGCGCGGTTGCGCCGGATATTGCGAATGGCCAGGACCAGATGCAGGGTGAAGATACTCAGCCAGAGGACGGCTGCGGTGCGGTGGATGATCGCCTCCATCCGGATGCCGCCCAGGAAATCCACCACCGCCTTGGCCCACGCGGTATGTGAGAACAGCAGTGTGGTGCCGGTGAGGATCAGCGTCATGGTGGCGACGGCGAACAGAAAGTGAATCCAGCGCCAGACAGCCGGGAAGCGGCGGAAGTAGACCACGTCGGGCGTGCTCAAGTCTTCGTTGAAGCCTTTGCCCTGGCGGCGATCCATGACTTCGCGATAGAGCCACAAGAGCACATGGATCCAGAAGAAGCCCATGACCGCAAAGATCAGGGTCTCCATGAACACCTTGAAGGCCCACAGATCCGGGTAGTTTTCCCGGTCGTTAGCATCGCCGTGGGGCCAGAAGCTCAGGAAATTCTTATTGGCGTTCTCGTGGCAGTTGCGACAGTTTTCCAGGCGATTATTGGCGTGGATCTCCGAGGTTGGATCATCCTCGCTCTTGACCAGGTGTCCGCCGTGGCAGTCGTGACACTTGGCCGCCTCGGTATAGCCGAGACGGTGCACCTGGCCGTGATAGGAATCGAAGTAGGTGCGCTGGGCCTCTTGGTGGCAGTCGCCGCAATGCTTGGTGATCGCGAGCTGAGCCTTGTCGGTCTCGGTGGGGGCGATCTCGTGCGTGCTGTGGCAGTCGGAGCAGACCGCCGCCTCGCTGTCGCCCTCGTCTAGGACCGCCTTGCCGTGATCCGAGGTGCGGTACTCGTCGAGCGCCGCCTCATGGCAGCGACCGCAGACCTGTGGATTCTTCAGCCGGAACTCGGCACGCTGGATGCTGCCGAGTTCGCCAACGTTGTGGCCCTCGTGGCAGTCGTAACAAGTGGCGTTGGTGTGGGACTGGTCGAGCGCGTTGGGCTGCGCGTGGACCGACTGCATGTAGCTGTCGATCTGTTCGTTGACCACCTCGAGCCGGGCATAGTCGCCGTCCGGGTCATCCTGGTGCTCTTCCCAGGTCTTGCGGTGGCATTCGATGCAGCCGACGACGACCTCAGGTGCCTTGCGATGGGGGACGCGGTCGATGGTGACGTGGCAGCTGGTGCATTTCAGCGCGCCATGAACGCTGTTCTCGATCTGCTCGCGGTGGACGAAGATCGTTACCGGAGTGCCATCATCGCGGACATCGGTCTTTTGCTGCTCGTCACCGTGACAGGTCAGGCAGCGTTCGTTAGGAATGACCCGCTTACCGGTCTCGGGATCGAAGTTGTCGATCATCAGCCCTTCGTCGGGCTCCGTCGTCGTCGCCAAGGCGACGGGAACGACAGCCGTGCCCAGAAGTGCCGCCAAGAGGCAGACAACTCCCATGGTAGCCATGCGTCTTGGCATCGTTGCTCCTCCGATTTCCCCAGTCATCTTATTGTTCTTGCTGTTGTCGAGCACGCCAGCAATACAGGCTGCGGCAAAGCACTGCGTTCACTCGCCGAGGAGCCCTGCACTTTGCGCCGCATACTGCAAGACTATTTTCCTTACAGCCGCTGCATTCTGAATGAGCGCCTTGAAAATGATCAATGGCCTTGGCTGATTCAGCGGCCATTTTACTGACGCAGATCAACCGGACCAGTTCGTAATACGAACGTCAACGAATGCTGCCCTCGCAGCCGTTCATGATGCGGCTAGGCTCTGTAAATCCGACTAAAACGCTAGCCGATCAGTTTTAATGATGCTCGGGCTCGCGGGTAGCTGCCGCGTCGCGCGGGCACCGTCCATTTTTTAGTCCCCGGTTTAATGGCGACCAGTGCTCATCAAACCGGGAAAACAGTCGATGGAAGATGGGTTAAGCGTCAGCGTCCGTTAACACCCCATAATGATGCGCGCCTTCGAGCACACCGCTGGTGTAGTAGCCGCTCAGCCCCTTAAAACCGCCCTTGGCGAAATAGGCGCGTAGACTCGGGTTCTCGGCCATGGCCTCGCGCACCTTCTCGACCAGCTGCTCATCGGCGTTGCGCACCAGCACGCCCGAGAAGCCCGCAGTGAGCGGAAAGATGTCGTTGCCGCTGTCGCCGCAGAACACCACCTCCTGCTTGGGTACGCCCATCTGCTCTGCGAGAAACTCGAGCGCGGTCTGCTTGGTCGCCGCCTTCGGCAGAAAATCCAGCAGGCCATCGCCGCTTTGCGAGTCGAAGCTGTAGATCGCGACCTCATCGAAGCGGTCCTGGGTGCGCTCGGTGACCTGCGCGATCACCGCATCCTTGTTCGCGTGATCGACGTAGTAACTCTGCTTGAACGCGCTCAGGTGCTCGACCTCCTGCTCGCGCATGCCGTCGATGTCGGCAACGGCCTCGCGCACGGCAGCCGCGTCCCAGCGTGGACAGACCGTTTGTACGTGCTCGACCCAGGCCTGATCGATCTGCCACTGGCCGTCCTCGAAGCGGCGGATCGAGGTGCCGACGTCACCGATCAGCACATTTGGATGGCGGATGCCAAACTCACGGATCGCCTCTTCGGCCAGCCGCAGGTTGCGGCCGGTCACGTAGACGACGAAGATCCCCTGGCGTTCGGTCAGGTCGTTGAACAAGTCGATGGCGTTAGGGTCAGCGGGCCAGCTGCCGTTTGGCAGCAAGGTTCGGTCAAGATCGGTCGCAAGGACTCGCATCACGGTATCTCCATTTTTATCCAGTTTAGCGCCGCAGCGCCGTCGTCAACCATTTCGACAGATCGACCGAGGCCCGTCAAATGGCTGGCGTTTGTCCAACAGGGGCGGCCAGGCCACCGTTTCCTCATCCTGGAGATCGTTGATGCTTAAACAAACTGCGGTGCAATGTCCCTATTGCGGCGAAACCATCACCACCGAGGTCGATGGCTCGGCCAGCCATCGCTATATCGAAGACTGTCCGGTCTGTTGCCGGCCGATCGAATTCGAGGCCGAGATCGACGCCTGGGGCGACTTGGTGCGGTTGAACGTTTGCCGTGATGATGACTGACAAGTCGCCTGCGTCTGAAGACTTCAAGCTCTGTGCCTACCTATCCGCTACTGATTGGATTGGGACCGCGCGCCGAGCGCGTTCTCGATGCCATC
>NZ_JCAQIA010000088.1:0-1190 GCF_059621085.1 Halochromatium sp. NSM3
TTACTCAATCACCTTGGCGACGACGCCAGCACCGACGGTGCGGCCACCTTCGCGCACCGCGAAGCGCAGCCCTTCTTCCATCGCGATCGGCGCGATCAGCTGGACGGTCATCTTCACGTTGTCGCCGGGCATGACCATCTCGATGCCTTCGGGCAGCTCACAGGCACCGGTGACATCGGTGGTGCGGAAGTAGAACTGCGGGCGGTAGCCGTTGAAGAACGGGGTATGACGCCCGCCTTCTTCCTTGCTCAGCACGTACACCTCGGCTTCGAAGTGGGTGTGCGGGGTGATCGAGCCGGGCTTGGCCAGGACTTGACCGCGCTCGACGTCGTCGCGCTTGGTGCCGCGCAGTAGGGCGCCGATGTTGTCGCCGGCCTGGCCTTGGTCGAGCAGTTTGCGGAACATCTCGACACCAGTGCAGATGGTCTTGACGGTGTCTTTGATGCCAACGATGGCGACTTCTTCGCCAACCTTGATGATGCCGCGCTCGACACGGCCGGTGACGACGGTGCCACGTCCGGAGATCGAGAAGACGTCTTCGATCGGCATCAGGAAGGCCCCGTCAATGGCGCGCTCGGGCTCGGGGATGTAGCTGTCGAGGGCGTCCATGAGTTTGTCGATGGAGGGGCCGCCGATCTCGCTCTCGTCGCCTTCGAGGGCCTTGAGCGCGGAGCCGGTGATGATGGGGGTGTCGTCTCCGGGGAATTCGTAGCTGTCGAGCAGTTCGCGCACTTCCATCTCGACGAGTTCAAGCAGCTCGGCGTCGTCGACCATGTCGGCCTTGTTGAGGTAGACCACAATGTAGGGCACGCCGACCTGGCGCGAGAGCAGAATGTGCTCGCGCGTCTGCGGCATCGGACCGTCGGCGGCGGAGACAACAAGAATGGCGCCGTCCATCTGCGCCGCGCCGGTGATCATGTTCTTGACGTAGTCAGCATGGCCGGGGCAGTCGACGTGGGCGTAGTGGCGCTTCTCGGTCTCGTATTCAACGTGGGCGGTGGCAATGGTGATGCCGCGCTCGCGCTCCTCGGGGGCGTTGTCGATCTGGTCGTAGGCGCGCGCTACACCACCAAACTTCTTCGCCTGGTGCACCGTGATCGCCGCCGTCAGCGTGGTCTTGCCGTGGTCAACGTGGCCAATCGTGCCAACATTGACGTGCGCCTTCTTTCTCTCGAACTTTTCTTTGGACA
>NZ_JCAQIA010000064.1:0-7878 GCF_059621085.1 Halochromatium sp. NSM3
CCGAGAGGAGCCTGATTAATTGACTCAACTATAGATCAAAATGCTAGGAACTATACCTTAACGCTGCAGCGGTGCACGCATCGGCGTCATCAATCCGGACGCTTCCGAACAGAACCTATCAGATCAGTTTGGCGAAAACGCGCCGCCAGAAACCATGGGCGTTAGCGTTGGGCAACCTCATCCCGCAACTCATCGAGTTCCCGCCGCAGTTCCCGCTCCGCTTCCTGAGCCCGCTGCTCCGCCAGCAGGGCCTGATCCCGTTGTTCGACGGCCACCTGTTCTCTGACCTGAACAGTGGCCAAAGCCTTTGCGCAATCGTCTGTCTCCTCGCGCAAGCGCTCGACCTCGCCGCGCGCTGCAACCAGTTCGACCTCGGTGCGCATCGCCCCTCGCTGCTGTTCGGCCAGTGCCTTGCTCAGCGCTTGCACCCGCTGCTCGCTCTGGCGCGCCTGGGCCTCCAGCTTCTTGTTGAGCCCATCGCGCTCCGCGCGCACCTCTTCAATGACACGCACATAATGCTGTTCCTGCCCGGCCATGACCTCGCGCTCGCGCGCCTGCTCGATGCGCAGCGCCTCGATCAGCGCCTGACGCTCCTCGGCTAGTGCATGGATGCGCGCACGTTCCTGATCCGATGCTGCGGCCTGAGCCAACGCCGCCTCGCGCGCCTGCTCAGTGGCCTCGCCCTGCTGCTGCAACGCGGCGCGCTCCTCGGCCAAGCGCTCAAAGGCGGTCTCCTGGGCCACCTGCCACAGAGCGGCCATCGGCGCCTGCAAGGTTTCGGGCATCCCGCTCGGTAAGGCGTGGCCCTGCAACTGATTGCGGATCTCCTCGACGACCTGGTCGCGGTACTTGAGCACCGTGGTCTTGGAGCCGCGCTTGAGATGGGCGAGCAGCCGATCGGCGCTCGGGGCTTCGCAGGCGGTGAGACAGGCATAGACGCCCTGGCGCACGTCATCGAGGGTGATCGCGGATTGGCGGGTCATGGCACCTGGGGGAATCGCTGGCGTGCGGAGCATGACGCCCTGCCCTGACAGGCCCGTCCTGGCGGGGCTGAGGCCGCAAATCATACCGTACACCGGTACAGAGTACGTACCGAAATGGTACGGTTAGAGCAAAGATCGCAACAGAAGCCCCCTCTGTTGCAATCTTTGAGAACAACGCCGGTTTCGCCGTGCGCAGACCCCCGAGAGCCGTGGAACATCCCCGGCTAAAACCGGGACCGTTAGGGGGAAAGCGTTTTTTAGACAACCGCTTAGACAGTCATCGCAGCGGCATGGCGCACACCGTGGAACCGTTTTGGCGATGCCCACCGGGTTCCACGGGCACAGAGACAAGAAAACCCGCGAGCAGGGCTAGCGGGTTTGGGGGAGGCAAGCGCTGCTCAGCGAGCAGGCCGCCAGGTCAAAGGGGGGCGACGCCTTGTCTATGTCTTCTCCCCAAGAGGTCCGTATTTGCCTCGATGTGGCCGCAGACCCCCTCCTCGTTGGGGTAGCGGACGATGTCCCCCCCGCTACCTCGCCTCCATTTGACATGCTCAAGCGCCTCAAAAGAGCGCTTGAGCGATTGGATGGTGTCGCGCCTCGATGGCGTTCCTTGCCTCCCAAAAGACCTCCCGGGTCTGATTAACGAAGCAGACTTCCAGGTTCTCGTCATCGTCCAGATCCGCGTCTTCCCTGGACGGAGACCACTGTCCATGCGCACACAGTGGCGCCCAGGCGGCGCGGAGGCGCCGCTTTAACCGCCCCCACTGCCAGCGGGGGATGGTGATCGAACCGTATTCGTACTGACTCATCGCGACCTCCTCAGGTCGTTGTGTCCACCCGGTCTGGGCGAACTTCTCAACAGGAGGTTGGCGGACACGAAAAAGCTGCGGCTTCGTTTGCTCGGCCATCGCCTTGCCTGGACTAAGCCCAACGCCTAGAATGCATGATATGCATAACGTATTTTGGTGATTCTCATGCATAAGCGTATGACCATTACGCTCGATGAACCGGTCTACGAGGGGCTGCATCGGCGGATCGGCAAGCGCCGTATCAGTCAGTTCATCGAAGACCTTGTCCGCCCACACGTGCTGGATTCCAGCCTCGACGAGGGCTATCAGGCGATGGCGGCCGATGGGGAACGCGAAGCAGAGGCTGTGGAGTGGTGCAACGCCTTGGCGAAGGATGTCGCCGATGAGGCGCGGTGAAGTCTGGTGGGTCGAGTTCGATCCTTCGATGGGGAGCGAGGTCCGAAAAACGCGACCGGCTGTGATCATCAGCAACGATGCGGCCAATCGGCATCTTAAGCGCGTTGTGGTGATGCCGTTGACCAGCAACACCGAGCGCCTGTATCCGGGGGAGGCGTTGGTCAAGGTCGGGGAGCAGACCAGCAAGGCCATGGCTGACCAGATCATGGCAGCGGACAAGGTGCGGCTGAAGACCCGGCTCGGATGCTTGAGCAAGCAAGACATGGCCGCCGTCGAGGATGCGATTCGGTTGCATTTAGGGTTGCCGCAGTGAGCGCGCCGCCGCTGGTCGAGCCGAACGTCCCTGTGCCAACCACCACCACGACGACGACCTGGTTCCCCTGGTGCCTGAGCGTATCGCCCGAGACCTCGCCGCATCCCGGCGCCCTGCCGCCGATCCCGGCCGGTGGCTTGGGTTGGCTCATCGCGCCTGAGCGCGGCCATCTGTCCGACTGTCGCACCGATCTGGAGGCGGTTAGCCGCTGGTTGGCCCGTCAAAAGGACCAACCGCTCACACTTGAGGCCTATCGCCACGAACTCGAGCGCTTCCTGCTCTGGCTCGGCATCGAGCGCGGCAAGGCGCTGTCGGAGGCGACCGGTGAGGACATCACGCTGTTCGATGATCTGCGGCAGGCGCCGCAGCGTTGGCCGCAGTGTTACGGTGAGCCGCGCCCGCAGTCTGATCCGCAGTGGCGGCCCTGGACCCGCAGGCTCAGCGCCCGCTCGCGCCATGAGGCGCTGACCACGGTGGAGCGCTGCTACGCCTGGCTGATCAAGCAGGGCTATCTGCGCTACAACCCGTTCGCGGCCTCGGCGGTGCAGGAGCGCTATCTGGACGATCAGCTCTGGCAGGCGGTGCTCGCGCAGGTGCAGGCGATGCCCCGGCGAACCGCCGCGCAGACAGCCCGCTATCAGCGCAGCCGCTGGGTGGTGATGGCCCTCTATGCGCTGCTGGCCCGGGCCTCGGAGTTCACCAGCGCGCGCATGGGTGATCTGGTGGCGCTGCGCCGCCCCTCAGGGGTGCAATGGTGGTGGCAGGTGCGCGGCAAGCAGCGCAGCGCGGCCGATGCCCCGGATGAGGTACCGATTCCGCCGGCGTTGATCGCGGAGCTGTCACTGTACCGGGAGCATCTGGGCCTGAGCCCGCTGCCCGAGCCCGGCGAGACCACGCCGATGATGCTGAGCCTCTATCCCAAGCGCGACGGCTGGGCGGCGCTCAACCGCACCACGCTTTGGCGGCTGATCAAGGCGCTGTTCATGGCCACGGCCGAGGCCATCGAGGCGTCCGATCCCGATGGCGCGGCCCATCTGCGCGCGGCCTCGCCGCATTGGCTGCGCCATACCGGCATCACCCACCGGCTCGATGAGGGCCTCGGGCTGAAGGAGGCGCAGGCGCTCTCGCGACATCGCTCGCTGAAGGATCTGGGCACCTATGCGCATGCCGATCGCGATGCCTTGTATGCGCGGGTGGCGGGTTGGCGGGGGTTGGTGGCCCCCACCTTGACGGACGTTCCTTGAGCACGGCCGCCCAGCATCGGGCCGAGATTCGCCCCGCCCTGTTGGTGTCCCTCGGCGCGCTGGCGGCCTTGACCCCCTTTGCGATTGATCTATACCTGCCGAGCTTACCGGCCCTGGCGCGGGATCTCGGGAGCGACATGCGCCTCGCGCAGCTCAGCGTGACGCTCTACTTGGCCTTGTTTGCCGCTGCACAACTGCTCCTGGGACCGCTGTCCGACCTCTACGGACGGCGTCGGTTGATCGGCGGCGGCCTGGCGCTGTTCGCCCTCGGTGGGTTGGGCTGTGCGCTCGCCCCTTCGATGGCGCTGCTGCTGTTTGGTCGCGCCCTGCAGGCGATCGGGGGCGCCGCGATCGCGGTCACGGTACCGGCCTTGGTGCGGGATTGCTTCGAGCGCGATGACTATGCGCGCGTGATGACGCTGGTGATGATGGTGATGGGCTTGGCGCCGCTGATCGCTCCCAGCCTGGGTGGTCTGGTGCTGCTGCTCGGCTCCTGGCGCTGGATCTTCGCCACCCTGCTCGGCATCACGCTGGTCACCACCCTCCTGTTCCTGGTCAACGTCCCGGAAACGCTGGCAGCGGCGCAGCGCTCATCAGGACTCATCGCGCAACTGGGCCAGTACCGGCGCATCCTCGGGCAGCGCCGGGCCTTGGCTTATCTGTTCACCGCCTCGGCCAGCTTTGCCGGCATGATGGCCTTCATCGTGGGATCGCCGTTCGTCTACATCGAGCTGCACGGGGTGTCAGCCACCGCGTTCGGTCCGCTGTTCGGTGTCAATATCGCCGCAGCGCTGCTGGTGTCATTGCTCAATGCGCGGCTGATTCCGCGCGTCGGTGCCGAGAGACTGCTGCGCATCGGCATCCGTCTGCAAGGGCTCGCGGGCCTGATGCTGCTGGGTCTGACGCTGATCAGTGACCCGAGCCTGTGGCTGCTCGCACCGATCGCCGGACTCTACCTGGGCATGGCCGGGTTGGTGATGGGCAATGCCATGGCGGGGTTCATGGCGGACTTCTCCGCGCTGGCCGGCACCGCCTCGGCGTTTGCCGGCGCGGTGCGCTTTGGCGCTGGGGCGCTCAGTGGATCGCTGATCAGCCTGCTGCATGATGGCAGCGCCACGCCCTTGCTGGTGGCAATGGGCGTGAGTGGCGTGCTCGCCGTCAGCGTGTACGGGCTCGGCTGCCGGGCGTCCGTGGCATGGCTCGGGCGCAACGCGTGAGCGTGGCGAGCGGTGATACTCGCCCCGGCGCTCGAGTTGATCGACGACCTCGATCTTGCTCGGGGGCGCTTCTATTCGGCTTGGCCATGATCCCTTGAAACGCATGCATCCGCTCGCAACACCCACCAACGCACTCAAGGCACCGCTGCAGGCCTGGCTCGCCGAACGCCGACACGAGCGGCAGCAGCGGTGCTGAGCATCGCACGACGCTGCACTACGCCTGGGATGCGAGTGAGGAAGTCTTGTTCATCGACTACTCGCCACTGCTCGGCATCGACTGCCTGCATGCGGTCAGTCACTGGGCATCGGGCTTCGCCACCCTGCGCTATGCCGAGGGGCTGTTTGAAGCCGCCTGCATCAGCGACCTTTGGCTGCCGTTTCAACGCGACCATGAGGACAGCGCGTTCCGGCACTGGTTTGCGACCCTGCCCGAGGACTTGGCCGAGGCCCTGGAGACACTGCCTGCGCGCCGCTATGCCTTGGCGGCGCTTGCGCAGCGCTCGCAGGCGGTGCGGGATCTGATCCTGTCCAATGTCAATCTGTGCTTCCTGCTGGATCAGTTCGCCGAGACACAGGGGTGGTCCGAGCAGACACTGATCACCCTCGCGGGCCGCAAGCAGACCGACATCCTGAGCGCGTTGGGGCTGCCGCCGTATCGACGCGTGCTCAAGCTCATCGGCAAGCTGCGGATCGGCGAGTTCGACGCCTACGATGTCGGCAGGCTGTTGCGCGTCCTGCGTGACGAGGCCGTCTGCAACGCGCTCGTGCATGAGCGTCAGTTGAGCTGTCATGCCGTCAAGATTCTCGAGGACTATCCGTGGATCGCTGGTCGCCCGCTGCAGCACTTGCTGTGCGAGGCACCCAATCGGACTCTACGGGAATGGATCAACGACAGCTTGCACATGGGCGGCGAGGCGGCGCTGCGTGAGTTGCGCCGGTTCGATCGCCCTTCACAGGTGCGGCGCCTGCACGAGCGCTTGATCGCGGAGCAGATCGAGCAGGATGGCAACCGCCGCCGGCGCTTCGATGCCTACGGGCACCTGCTGGCGTTTCCGCCGGCCCCGTTCGCCGATACCGCGACGATCCAATCCATCAAGACACCGGATGCGTTGCAGTTGGAGACCCAGCTGATGCGCCATTGCGTGGCCTCTTACACCGATCGGGTCTACGACGGCCAGTATGCGGTCTACAAGGTGTTGGAGCCGGAGCGGTTGACCTTGGGGCTGAGCCTGCGCCAGGGCGGTGTCGCCTTGGATCAGTTGAAGGGCGTCGCCAACCGAGCGCCGAGCCCGGAGGCGCAAGCGGTCGTCGAGCAGTGGTTCCATGAGCAGCTGAAGGTCGCTCGGTCCTGATGCCAAGGCTCAGGATGTCGATTCAGGTACTCCGAGCAGCGCGCGGAGCCTGCGCAATGGCTCAGCGATGGATGCAGCGTTGCTCCCCAGAGACTCAGCCCGCGATCAGTCGCTCGAGCGCCTCAACCGGCCCGTCCAGCGCCGCGTGGTCCGGGGCGCGGGTCATGCCCTCGCCTTCTGAAGCCTGAAGACGCCCAGTGGCTCCGCCCGGAGTGGATCGGTCATGGCCTGACGCTGCGCTAATTCGGTCTGCAGTGCTTCTCCAAAGCAGGCTTTGACCTCCAGCCAGTCGCGCGGACTGATCGTGATCGGCGCCGGCTCGGGAAAGTCCTTGAACCAGGGGCCATAGGACGGCTGCAGCACCTGTTCGCGCTCGGCCGCGAGCACTGCCAGATCGGCCTGCTTGACCACCGTCGGCTCCGGGTGGTCCAGCCCGAAGACCTCGGCGACCACGGCACTGATGCGCGCCTCCACCGCCTTGTACTCGGGCATCACCTGCTTGAGCGGACTGACCATATCGCCGATGTAGGCCTCGGCGGCATCGTGCAGCAGGCCCTCGAGGCGCAGCTCGGCCGGCAGCAGCGAGGCGACATGCAGCGAGTGCTGGGCGACGCTGTAGGGAAACAGGGCCGCGCCGTTGAAGCGGTTCATCAACGACAACGAATGGATGATGTCGTCCAGACGCACCATCGCCGGCTGTGGATCGCGCAGGTCGAAGGCGATGCCGGAGTAGGTGTGGATGTGGACGGGATCGATGCCGGTCATGATCGTGCGCGAGAAGAGCCGCCTGTTGTGAGTACCGGTGCCGCCGCCAGGCTGTTCATCCGCGATGCTCATCATCCGCTGCGTGCTGAGTACGCGATGTCTTACATCATACGCGAGACCAAAGACGACCCGCCGAGATGACTCACCTCGCACCGCTGATTGATCTGCCGTTCCTGCGTGCCCGCTACGAGGGGTTCCTGCTCGATGCCTATGGGGTCTCCTGCCGTCGCTTGCAGTCACGTCCAGTCGGGCCGGTGCAGACCGCTCCCGTGCTTCGACAGGCATCTGACTTCCGGGTCTCAGGCCCTCACTCGGTCATCCGCATCACCCCGGTGACGATGCCGAGGATCTCCAGCTCGTCGTGGCCGAGGTAGATCGGCGTCATCTCCGGGTTGGCCCGGTCGCAAAGGTATCCTGAGCAGGCTACCATTTGCCCTATCGTCTCCGACTAGCCAGCGATGCTGTGTTCATGACCCTCTCCGAGCTGACTGACACCATCGCCCGCAAGCAAACGGGTCTCAATGCCGCAGATACCGCTCTGGCGGTGAAGGCGCTCATCACCTGTATGCGAGACAGCTTGGCTCAGGGCGAGCGCATCGAGGTGCGAGGGTTTGGCGTTTTTGAGCTGCGCTTGTATGAAGCCCGCACCGCGCGCAATCCGCGCACCGGCGAGTAGGTCAGCCTGCCCGCGCGCGCTCGTCCGCACTTCAAGCCGGGCAAGGCATTGCGCGAGCGGGTGGATGCGGCGACCTGATTATTAACTAGGCTCAGCCAATACGAGGAGCCGATGCGGCATCGG
>NZ_JCAQIA010000102.1:0-358 GCF_059621085.1 Halochromatium sp. NSM3
GTAACGGAGGAGCACGAAGGTACCCTCAGCACGGTCGGACATCGTGCAATGAGTGCAAGAGCATAAGGGTGCTTGACTGCGAGACAGACACGTCGAGCAGGTGCGAAAGCAGGTTCTAGTGATCCGGTGGTTCTGTATGGAAGGGCCATCGCTCAACGGATAAAAGGTACTCCGGGGATAACAGGCTGATACCGCCCAAGAGTTCACATCGACGGCGGTGTTTGGCACCTCGATGTCGGCTCATCACATCCTGGGGCTGAAGTCGGTCCCAAGGGTATGGCTGTTCGCCATTTAAAGTGGTACGCGAGCTGGGTTTAGAACGTCGTGAGACAGTTCGGTCCCTATCTGCCGTGGGCGT
>NZ_JCAQIA010000065.1:0-7601 GCF_059621085.1 Halochromatium sp. NSM3
CCGTCTCGTCGAGGTCCGCCACGGCCTGGCTACTTCGCTGCTCCCGCGTCGTCAGTGCCAACAGATCCAGGGCCGCAGTTGTGGGTGTCAGGTGCACCACGCGCCGGTCCGCTGCATCGGACTGTTTGGCCACAAGCCCTTTTCCAGCAAGCAGCTTTAGACTCTGCGACACAGAGCCCTTGGTCTGGCCGAGGAAATCGGCCACCGCAAGTGGCGTGTCCGAGTAGCGGTTACAAACGGCGAGATACCGCAAAGTATGTAGGTGGATGGGCTGCAGGTCGACTTTCGCGCTGGCCGCCCAGGCCTCGCTGCGGAGTAGGTTGCAGAGGCGTTCCAGGATGTCTTCAAGGGCCATAACGCGAGTCTAGCGCGACAAGTCGTTTTTTGTCGAAACAATCTTGACAGACCTCTTTTACCGGCTAGAGTACGATTAGTATCGATCCGATACTATATGCTCACCCATCTACGTTTGGAGTTCTGACATGTCCACCACCCGCATCGCTATCTGCGTCATCGCAGCCTTCTTGATCGCCACCTTGGGCCTCAGTACCGCCGTGGCGGTCGAGTTGCCCGCGTATCCCCAAGACTACCGGGACTGGACCCATGTCAAGTCCATGGTCATCCATCCTGGACACCCGCTGGCCGAACCGTTCCAGGGCATTCACCACGTCTATGCCAACGCTGCTGCCCGCAACGGGCTTACAAGCGGCAGCTATTCCGACGGCGCGGCCTTCGCCTTCGACCTGTTGGAATACGACACCGCCGACAACGCCTCGACTGAGGGCGAGCGAGTCCTGCTTGGCGTCATGTTGAAGGACAGCAGTCAGTATCCCGAAACGGGCGGTTGGGGCTTCGAGGCTTGGCAGGGCGACAGCCGCACCGAGCGCATGGTGAATGATGGTGGCGCCGGCTGCTTCAGCTGCCACGAGAATGTCGCAGACCGAGACTACGTCTTCACGCAGTGGCGCAATTGACAGTTGGTGAGATGGATGAAGCGCCTCAGCGCCGCTCATTTCCCCCTTGGTGGACTCTTGCCCCCGTGCCGCCGCAGCTTCAGAAGCATGCCAGTATGCAAACCAGCGTGGGAACCGGTATGCGATCAGGGTGTGTGCCTCGAAGTCAGGCTGGGCACTCCTTCGCGCGGCTGGGGCAATTGCACCGGGGCCGAGTGATTTAAACCAGTCGGGACGCCAAAGATCGTCGATCTGCACGGCGGCACCCTGTGGGCGGAATCCAGCGAAGGGGTGGTGCGCCAGGTTGCTTCGCGATCAGTGATGATGATCGGCGTGGTCGTCGCCGTCCGTCGCTGGATCGACGGCTGAGGAATGGTCCGCTCCCACGCGGGTGCCCGGTGTGAAACGGGCCTGCCAGGTGTTGCCGTCCGGGAAGGTCAGCGACGTGATCGCCTTCATGTCCGGACGCTTTTCGAAGGTGCCAAGGCCTGCGAGTCTGTTGGCGCCTGTCGGGGCGACGGCGATCGTCACGCGCTCGCCGCTCATGAGGATCACGTTGCCGCCGACGCCCTCGCTCGGCACGGGTGTATCGGCGTGGTCGGTGAGATAGAGGCTGACCTCGTTGTCGCCGAGCACCAGCTCGAAATGATAGGGTCCGGCCGTGCGGATCTGACCGCCGCTCGGGGACGGCATCGCGTCCAGCGTGGCATCGTCATGCGCGAGTGCGGGGGTTGCGAGGGCGAGTGCAAGCAGGACGCCGGTCGTGGTTTTCATGGGACTCTCTCCGGTTGCGGTCGGCCGTGCGGCGGGCGCGGCGCCTGGTCTCGCGACGGTGTGCAACCGGGTCAGCCCGCCATGAATCGTCGGTGCCCGAGCCGGAACCGGCCGGGATCGAGGTGGATGCGAGGATCCTTTCCTCTACACGATTATCCGTCGCGGCCCTGACCCCATCCTAACCGTACGATGACAAATGCGTCATTTTCGTCGTCTGACGATGGGTTGGATACGAATTTGCATCCACTGCCCGCGCCAGCGCAACCACGCCGAGGACAGCGATGAAGATTCTGATCGTCGAGGACGAGCCCAAGACGGGTGATTATCTGCGCCAGGGATTGACCGAGGCGGGCTTCATCGTCGATCTGGCGCGCGAGGGCTTTGACGGTCTGCATCTGGCCGCTGGCGGGGACTATGATCTGCTGGTCTTGGACGTCATGCTGCCGGGTTTGGACGGCTGGCAGGTTCTTTCCGGCGTGCGGCGCAAGGATCCGGACCTGCCAGTGTTGTTCCTCACGGCGCGCGACCAAGTGGACGACCGCGTGAAGGGACTGGAACTCGGCGCCGACGACTATCTGATCAAGCCCTTTGCCTTCGCCGAGCTGTTGGCGCGGGTGCGGACCCTCTTGCGGCGCGGCCGGTCGGCGAGCGAGCCGACCGTCCTGCGCGTGGCCGATTTGGAGTTGGACCTGGACCTGCTGCGCCGTCGCGTGCTGCGCGGCGGTCGACGCATCGAGCTGACGGCCAAGGAATATGCACTGCTGGAGTTGTTCATGCGCCGTCGCGGGGAGGTTCTGCCGCGCTCGCTGATCGCCTCGTCGGTGTGGGACATGAACTTCGACAGCGATACCAACGTGGTCGATGTCGCCGTGCGCCGGCTGCGCCTGAAGGTCGATGAAGGCTTCGAGCCCCGTTTGATCCAGACCGTGCGCGGCATGGGCTACGTGCTGGATACGCCGGAGTGAAGCCGCCGTCCCTCACCGTCCGGCTGAGCCTCTTGTTCGCGGTCTCGACCGTTGCTTTGCTGCTCGGCCTAGGGTGGACGTTGGAGCGCGCGGTCGCGCTGCATTTCCGCGAACTCGATCACCACGAGATCGCCGGCAAGCTCGCCTTGGTGCGCAACCTACTCGGCAGGGCCACGACACCTGCGGCACTGGCGAGCCTGCCGGCGGACTTGGAGGCCGCGCTAGTCGGCCATCCGGGATTGGCGTTGCGTGTGCAGGCGTCTGACGGCGGGGTTCGCTTCGTCAGTGCGCGCGGGCAGCTTCCTCCCGCGACCTCGTCGGAGCGCAGCGGCTCGGGGCAACCGGAGGACATCCTCTGGGTGCGTTGGGACGAGGGCCCGCGCGCCTTTCGCGGACTGATCGCCCGCGTCCCTGTCGGAGTGCCTCTGCAGACGCGGGACGCGAGGACGGCGGGCATGACCGAGCCGCCGCCCGATACCGTCGCCATCGGTCTCGACATCAGCCATCACCAAGCCTTCATGGCTGAATTTCGGCGCATCCTGGTGCTGGCCATGCTGCTGGCTGCGGCGGCCGCCGCCGCCTTGGGTTGGGCCGTCACGCATGCGGGTCTGCGTCCGCTGCGACGCATCACGGCCTTGGCTGCGGACCTGGATGCGAGCCGGCTCGGTGCACGCCTGCCGGAGACGCGGGTGCCGCCAGAGATCAAGTCGTTGGTGGTCGCCTTCAACGCCATGCTCGCGCGCCTGCAGGACAGCTTCCAGCGCCTGTCGGATGTCTCCGCGGACATCGCCCACGAGTTGCGCACGCCCATCTCCAATCTCACACTTCAGACCCAGGTCGCGCTCAATGCCGCGCGCGACGCCGATCAGTATCGCGAGGTGCTGTATTCGAGCCTCGAAGAGTACGAGCGCATGGGCCAGATGATCGGCGACATGCTCTTTCTCGCCCGTGCGGACCACGGCCTGCTGCACCCGACCGCCGATGTCCTGGACCTCGCGGCCCAGGTGTGGGATCTGTTCGACTATTTCGATGCCTGGGCCGAGGAGCGCGGCGTCTCGCTGCGCTTGACCGGCAGTGCCTGCGCGCGGGCCGACCCTTTGATGTTGCGCCGGGCCTTGAGCAACCTCCTGAGCAATGCCATCCGCCACACGGGCGCCGGGCAGCAGGTGCGCGTGCGGCTCGAGGACGACGGACGGGGCGTGCGGATCCTCGTGGAGAACCCCGGGCCACTCTTATCGGCGGAGCAGGCTGCCCGTCTGTTCGAGCGCTTCTACCGTGCCGATCCGGCCCGTAGTCGCCGGGGCGAAACGGCGGGGTCCGGCACCGGGCTCGGCTTGGCCATCGTCAAGTCCATCGTCGAGGCCCACGGCGGCGCTGTCGCAGCCGCCTCCAGCGCGGGTTGCACACGATTTACGGTGACCTTGCCCAGTGCGCATCCTCATCGCGCCGCGCAGGCGGCTGCTCACAGCGCAGGAACATGGCCAATTTGCGGAACGCTCTTGGTGATCTTTTATTGAATATAAAATGCCATCGGCTGAGAGGCGGCGGAAGGTCCGGTCTCGACCCACTCGGATCACTAGAGGCGAGCCAGCCCAGCCCAGCGAGTCTGGCTTCATCGACGGTCATCGGCCTCGCTGTGATCGGCGTCCGCTGCATCCTGTGATGTGAAGCTTCACATAGAACCTGATACCGGTCACCGACGAACCGGTCACGCACGACCTGGACCTGCCGCTCGGCGCCTCGTCCCGGGTGACCGTTCCAGACGCACTGCGGCCTGTCGCGGTCAACCCTGTGAGCGACTCTGGACGGCCAGGAGCCGTCGCCCATCGACCGCAAGTGAGTGACTCTTCGAGCCTAATACCGGCCGCCCACCGGCCAGCGACCGAGGGACCGGTCACGACCAAGAGCTGTCAGTCACGGTTGGTCTCGGCCTGGCCGCTATCCAATCCGTAGCGTTCCCGACCGGTATAACGCCACGCGTAACCCGCGCATTCGTAGTGAGCGGCGCGAACGAAAAATGCGTCGGCGTCTACGCGATTATTGTGGGGCATCTTACTCCTTTTTGCTATTCCTGCTTCTGCATGGGTTCATGCGATTAAAGGTACTAATATTTTCTCATCTGTTCATTGGCCGTCTCTAGTCTTCATCTTGACGTATTAAGAGAACGCATGGGCCCACTTTCGGCGTAAGTATAGTTGTTCTTCGCTTAGCACGAGTTATGCTGACACGAAAATTCTGACGAGTTTGATCATCGACGTTGTCACGCGTATTACCGCGTACAATCCGGTCAGGATTTGCCACGATCTTGCCATTAGCGATCCGAGGCCAGCCTTCAAATATGATCACCTCGTCAAATTGCTTGCCCTTGGCTTTGTGCATGTTCATGACGACGACGCCAGATTCCGGCTTCGTGTTGGTCGAGAAATGCTCCTGAACGAAAGCCTGGTGGACAATCTCTAAAGCGGCAGAATATCGTCCTGTGTCCCGCCAGTTTTGCGACAGGGCTTTGCGAAGCTGCGTCCCTCGATCAAGAAGACGGATATTGCGGACTTCAGCGGCAATTTCTCTGAGCCGCTTACAGGCAATAGCATCCAAATGCTTACGTATAGTTGTCCAGTCACTATCAGGTTCACCCGTCAGCACGAGGTCATGCGATGCCTCATAGGCTTCTTCGATTGGCGAAAAAATACTTTTCTTTGGGACAGCTTTGCCTGCCCCACTACATTCAACTGCTTTTTGGAAAGCTGCAAATATCCGTGCTGCTTCCTGAAGGCTGGTTTTTGAAGGCGTATCGCCACCTCTGCCTCGAAAGTAGCTGCAAATCAAATTGACGAACTCGGCAACATCACCCCGTTCCCCGTGGCTTTGCAGCATGTAGGCGATGATCTCGGCAGCAAGGATCGCCCCTGCCATATCGACAGCAGCATTGTGCTCAATCTTCGGTAGACCACCAGGAGGTTCCCGAAACGTGTCTGAAACGACGCGGGTCATGCGTTTCGTCGGGACGAGGATCGCCAGTGACCAGTCTTTCGGCCCATCTTCGATCAGCCGTTTTCGCGCCCGCAAGGTCTCGGTGGCTAATTTAGTAACCGATTGGTTCAGATTGGCATCGGACACGTCAAAATAGACGCTGTCATAGTTCTTCTTCGTGAACTTTCCCTTTAGGATATCGTTACCAAAGTGGGCGAGATCGGTTCCCTTGCTGCGGTGGTTCTCACCACTGAGATCGAACTTTAGCGGCCCGAACGCTTCCTCGAAATGCTGGAGCCGTTCGGGGTCTGCGCCGATAAAATCGAAGATCCTTTGTTCCGGGTCGGCAAACGCTAAGAGCTGGCTATCACACCCCAACGCCTGGATGACTCGCCACTGATCAGGCGCAGTATCCTGAAATTCGTCGAGTATGATGACGGGATAGGCATTGGAGATAAGACTCCTGATTTTGTTGCTTCTGTGAAGCAGTTCTCCGGCCATCTCAGCAAAGAGATCAAAACAGACCAAGCCCTCTTCAACAGCTAGGCGTCGCCGTTCGGCACACTCACGTTGCTTTTTCTCCTCACATTCCTCTTGGCTTAATCTGTCATCCGATTTTTATTCATTCCTTATTTCAGACAGGGCTACAGCTTCATTGGGTGGTGTCAGAATGCCGAGACGACGCGGCATACCCAGCAAATATCCGTGTGTCTTAATAAGCCGCCAAAAGAAGGCGTGATAGGTATCGACTTCTATCTGACGTTTAATCTCACGGGCAATCTCGTCTTCGTCATCGAGGGCCTCCAGAATCCTTGAGACGGTAGCGCGCGCAAAACTCAGGAATAAGACGCGCTGTCCACTCTTGAGCCCTTCCTCGACAATCTTCCCCGCCTTTAGGATGGATACGGTTGTTTTACCGGAACCAGGACCGCCCTGCACCAGCAAGTGCCCTTCAGCGCCCAGGACTTCCGTTTGTTTATCTGTAAGATCAATCGCCACCTAGAGCCGCATCCTTCGAGGGTTTTTCGGCGCCGGATCCGCCATTGCTTCGTCAGCCGCCGGTTCCTCGTTCACGGCCGGCTCTTCAGGGGGTGGCCGTGACAACTCCCGGATGCGAATACAGGTATGGCCACTTAATGAGATATCCGGACATTAGCCGGACATTAGAATTCGGCTCATATTGCGTTTCAGGCAGCTGGAAGAACGATAGAATCCGGTGCGTGCGTTTCTGTAACGAGCGCAGTGCGCTGTGCACACGCTGCTTGAGGTCGCGTTTGTTTTTGATGACTTGTCGCCCAAGCGTTTTGTCCTTGAGTTCTTCCCAGACATGTTCGTCGGGATTGCGCTCCGGGGTATAGGCCGGGAGGACTTTGAGGCGGATGCGATGACGGTGTTGTGCGATGAAGATACGCACCTTTTTAGAACGGTGAAAGGAAGCACCATCGACCACGAGGATCAGGGGACGGGTGCGTCCCTTGAGGAGCTGTTTGAGAAAGTCGATGGTGACCTCGGAGTTGATGCGCCCCTCGGTGACGTGATAGCGCAGCTCCCCTTGCGCGCTGAGCGTCGAGAGGATGTTGAGGTGTCCACGCCGAGCGGTCACGGCGACGCTCGGGCTCTCCCCGCGCGCCCCAGGTCGTGCCGGCGCGTTCACGCAGGTCAACGCCGGCCTCGTCTTCGAAGACGATGTCCGCTCCGATGGCTTGGGCGAAGCGTTGCAGCTTGGGGAAGGTCTCGTTGACGAAGCGCTCGACGGCCTCGGGGTCTTGTTCCGTGGCGCGATAGGTCGGCTTCTGCACGCTCAGGCCCAGACGATGTAAATGGACATTGATCGTGGCCCACCGACCTCAACGCCAAAGCGCTCGGCCAACACCTCGGCGAGCAAGGCACAAGTCCACAGGGGCGTGTCATAGCCAAAGGCTTCGGGGGTCGTCTCCAG
>NZ_JCAQIA010000089.1:0-1152 GCF_059621085.1 Halochromatium sp. NSM3
CGGATCAGCCATCTCCATGCTGAACCGCAGCGCGCCGGCGGCCTGATCGAGCTTGAAGTCCTTGGGGCGGGACTGCACCAGCTGGATCAATTTCATGTGATCGATATTCGGCTGCTCGCCGAAGACGATGCGCCCGCCTTTGGGACCGGCCTCGATCTTCCTGATGCCGTAGGGCTGGACCTTGAGCTTTAGCTCGGTGACGGCGAACAGGGTCTTGGTCGGTTCCGGCAAGAGGCCGAAGCGGTCGATCATCTCGACTTGGAGGTCTTTCAGCTCGGCACGATCAGCGGCGCTGGCGATGCGCTTGTAGGTGACCAGCCGGGTGTGGACATCGGGCAGGTAGTCGTCGGGGAGTAGGGCGGGGAGGCCGAGGTCGATCTCGGCGCCGTGATCGAGCGGGCGGTCCAGCTCTGGGGTCTTGCCGGATTTCAGCGCCTCGACCGCGCGCTCGAGCAGGTCCATGTAGAGCGTGAAGCCGATCTCGTGGATCTGGCCGGATTGCTCCTCGCCCAATAATTCACCGGCGCCGCGGATCTCCAGGTCATGGGTGGCGAGCGTGAAGCCGGCGCCGAGGTCTTCCAGGGACTCGATCGCTTCCAACCGCTTCTTCGCATCGGCGGTCATCGACTTCGGTGGCGGCGTGATTAGATAGGCGTAGGCGCGATGGTGCGAGCGGCCAACCCGTCCGCGCAGCTGATGTAGCTGCGCCAAACCCAGCTTATCGGCGCGGTGGATGACGATGGTGTTGGCGCTCGGCACGTCGATGCCGGACTCGACGATCGTGGTGCAGACCAGCAGGTTGAAGCGGCGGTGGTAGAAGTCGCGCATCACCCGCTCCAGCTCCTTCTCGCGCATCTGCCCATGCGCCACCTCGACCCGTGCCTCGGGCACCAGCGCCTCGAGCTTCTGCGCCATGTTCTCGATGGTCTCGACCTCGTTGTGCAGGAAGTAGACCTGCCCGCCACGGTTGATCTCGCGCTGGCAGGCCTCGCGGATCAGCGCATCGTTCCAGGTCGAGACGAAGGTCTTGATCGGATGGCGCTCGACCGGCGGCGTGGCGATGATGCTCAGATCGCGCATCCCGGCCATGGCCATATTCAACGTGCGTGGGATTGGTGTGGCCGTGAGTGTGAGCACGTCGACCTCGGCGCG
>NZ_JCAQIA010000103.1:0-355 GCF_059621085.1 Halochromatium sp. NSM3
TGGCGTAATGATGGCCACGCTGTCTCCACCCGAGACTCAGTGAAATTGAAATCGCAGTGAAGATGCTGTGTACCCGCGGCTAGACGGAAAGACCCCGTGAACCTTTACTACAGCTTGGCACTGAACATTGAACCTACATGTGTAGGATAGGTGGGAGGCTTAGAAGCACTGGCGCTAGTTGGTGTGGAGCCATCCTTGAAATACCACCCTTGTATGTTTGATGTTCTAACATAGGCCCCTTATCGGGGTTGTGGACAGTGCCTGGTGGGTAGTTTGACTGGGGCGGTCTCCTCCCAAAGAGTAACGGAGGAGCACGAAGGTACCCTCAGCACGGTCGGACATCGTGCAATGAGTG
>NZ_JCAQIA010000066.1:0-6634 GCF_059621085.1 Halochromatium sp. NSM3
CGTGGTGGCCTGATCCACACTCACGGTGTAGTCGGTGGTCACGTCGCCTTCCACCTCTAACTTATGGCCGGGGGGGCGGGCCGGCGCTGCGGCCGGGGTGTCGTGCGGGGGGGGGGCGGGGGGGTTGGTGGTGTAGTTCACTGGCGGGGGGCGCGCCGTTGTGGGCGGCGCGCCGGCTGGCGGCTGATCAGCACGGCTCGCGAAGGCGAGCAACGCGAGCATCGTGGCAAGAACAGAGGGGGCGAGAGTTCGGTAGCGCATAGACAAGGGGCAGGCAGATGGTTGACCGCGATCAGCCGGTTATTCGCTTCGATCGCAGTATACTCATGCAGTTCCTATCGCGGAAAGCAACCACTCGCGGCCCCGAAGCACCATCCTTGTCATTGTGCGGGCCGGGGAGCATCGCAGACAACCGGCTAGCCCTTCGATTCCGCCATGCCATTGATCGTACTCGGACTCAACCACAAGACCGCCCCCGTCGACATCCGTGAGCGTTTGACCTTCGGGCCCGACGTCATCGTCGCCGCGCTGCGTACGCTGCTCGAACTAGGCCCAGCGGACGAGGCGATCATCGTCTCGACCTGTAACCGTACCGAGATCTATTGCGCCACGGACACACGCGATATCGAGGCTCCGGTGCGCACCTGGCTCGGCCAATTCCACGGCATCGAGCCGCAACTGTTCGCCCAGCATCTCTATGTGCACAAGGACCGCGACGCCGTCACCCATCTCTTCAAGGTCGCCTGTGGCCTGGATTCGATGGTGCTCGGCGAGCCGCAGATCCTCGGGCAGGTCAAGGCCGCGTTCAAGACCGCTTGCGAGGCCGGCGGTAGCGGTCGGCTCCTAGGGCGGCTGTTCCAATGCACCTTCGCGGTCGCCAAGCAGGTGCGCACCGACACCGCCATCGGCAGCAGTCCGGTCTCGGTGGCCTTCGCTGCGGTGAGCCTGGCGCGCCAGATCTTCAGCGACCTCTCCAAGCAGACCGCGCTACTGGTCGGCGCCGGCGAAACGGTCGAACTCGCGGCCCGGCATCTGCACCAGCACGGCATCGGGCGCATCATCGTCGCCAATCGCACCGTCGAGCGCGCGCACCGGCTGGCGGTGCAATTCGATGGCTACGCCATCGCCCTGACCGAGCTGGCGAGCCATCTCCCCGAGGCCGACATCGTCGTCTCCTCGACCGCAAGCCCACTGCCGGTGATCGGCAAGGGCACGGTGGAACGTGCGCTCAAGCAACGCCGGCATCGACCCATGTTCATGGTCGATATCGCGGTGCCGCGCGACATCGAGCCCGAGGTTGGACAGCTGCGCGATGTCTATCTCTACACCGTCGACGATCTGCAAGGTGTGGTCGACGAGGGCATGCGCTCGCGCAATCATGCCGCCGAGCAGGCAGTCGAGATCATCGATCTGCATGCCACCGAGTTCATGGCTTGGGTGCGCTCGCTGGATGCCGTCTCGCTGATCCAGGACTACCGGGCCCGCGCCGAATGCGTGCGCGACGAGGCCGTCTCGCGCGCCGCGCGCCAGCTCGCCGCCGGCAAGCCTGCCCATGAGGTGATGTGCCATCTGGCCCATGTGCTGACCAATAAGCTCTTGCATGAGCCCAGCGTGCGGCTACGACAGGCCGGTCGCGAGGGCCAATCGGAGCTGCTGCAAGCCGCCAATGAGCTGTTCCAGCTCTCGCAGCAGGGTCAAGATAGCGGCAGCTGATGAACCCATCCATTCGGGGCAAGCTCGATCGGCTCGCCGAGCGCTTTGCCGAAATCACCGCCCTGTTGGCCGAGCCCGAGGTGCAGTCGGATCAGAATCAGTTCCGCGACCTCGGGCGCGAATACGCGCAACTGGAGCCGCTCATCAACTGCTGGCAACGCTATCTGGATCTCGAATCCGACATCGCCTCGGCCAGCGGGATGCTCGCCGACAAGGAGATGGCTGCGCTGGCGCGCGAGGAACTCGACGCGGCCGAGCAGCAGCGCGAGCAGCTCGAACCCGAACTCAACCGGCTGCTGATCCCGCCGGATCCCAACGACCATCGCAATATCTACCTTGAGGTCCGCGCCGGCACCGGCGGCGCCGAGGCGGCACTCTTTGCCGGCGATCTGCTGCGCATGTATCTGCGCTATGGGGAGCTACAAGGCTGGCGCCACGAGATCATCAGCGCCAGCGAGGGCGAGATGGGCGGCTATAAAGAGGTGGCGGTGCGTATCAGCGGCAGCGGCGTCTATGCGTGGCTCAAGTTCGAGTCCGGCGCCCATCGTGTGCAGCGCGTACCCGAGACCGAATCCCAAGGACGCATCCATACCTCGGCCTGCACCGTCGCCATCCTGCCCGAGGTCGATGCGGTTGATGAGATCAGCGTCGATCCCAACGATCTGCGCGTCGACACCTATCGGGCCTCCGGCGCCGGTGGCCAGCACGTCAATAAGACCGATTCTGCGGTCCGCCTGACCCACCTGCCGAGCGGCATCGTGGTCGAGTGCCAGGACGAGCGCTCGCAGCACAAGAACCGCGCCAAGGCGCTCGCGCTCCTGCAGGCCAAGCTACTCTCAGCCGCGCAGGACGAACAGACCGCCGAGCAGAGCGCCTCGCGCCGGCTGCAGGTGGGTAGCGGCGATCGCTCCGAGCGGATCCGCACCTACAACTTCCCGCAGAACCGACTCACCGACCATCGCATCAACCTGACGCTCTACAAGCTCGATGAAGTGATGATGGGCCACCTGGATCAGGTGGTCGAGCCGCTACGGCACGAACATCAGGCTGACCTTTTGGCCGAGCTGACAACCGCCTGAGAGGCTCACTTGCCTTCGTGAGCGCACCAGCGAACGACAGGATTGCCGAACTCCGGCGTTCGGCCAGCCAGCGCCTGGCGGGCGCCGGTCATGCCAGCGCCGCACTCGAGGCCGACCTGCTGTTGAGCCTCGCCACCGGGCTCGAGCGCAGCCAGCTCGTTGCCTGGCCCGAACGAGCAGTCACCGCCGCCCAGCAGCAACGGCTCGAGCAGCTATTGACGCGGCGTGTTGCCGGCGAGCCGATCGCCTACCTGCTGCAGCAGCGTGAGTTCTGGAGCCTCACGCTTCAGGTTAGCCACGCCACCCTGATCCCGCGACCCGAGACCGAGACCCTGGTGGAGCTGGCCCTGCGCGCCCTGCCGGCAGACCAACCGCTGCGCGTCGCCGACCTCGGCACCGGGAGCGGTGCCATCGCCGCCGCGCTCGCGCATGAGCGCCCACAGTGGTCCCTGATCGGCATCGAGTGCGACCCCGATGCGCTCGCCATCGCGGCCCTGAATGCGGCGCGGCTTCAGCTCGAGAACCTCAGTCTTGTGCGCGGCCACTGGTCGAGCGCACTGGGCAGCGCCTCCCTGGACGCGCTCATTGCCAATCCACCCTATGTGCGTGCCGATGATCCGCATCTCGGCCAGGGCGATCTGCGCTTCGAGCCCCGGGCCGCGTTCGTCGCCGGGGCCGATGGACTGCACGCCATTCGCGCGCTCATCGCCGACGCGCCCCGCTGCCTGAAACCCGGCGGACTGCTCGCGATCGAGCACGGCTGGGATCAGGGCGCGGACGTGCGCGCACTCATGCAACAACAGAGGCTGAAGGCGATTGACACCCTGCGCGATCTTGCTGGTCAGGAACGGGTGACTCAGGCGATCATCGATGCATCCTGACCGCGCGCGCCCTCACGAAAACCTTGATCAGCGTCCGCTCGATTGAGCATACTTCGCCTATGGAAACGCCCGACCCAGACCGTATCAAACATCGCCAGATCCATTTTCGGGATCTGCATCCAGAGCGTCACGACGCGCGCACCGCAGCCGTCTTCCTGGCCGAGGTCGACGGTGTCGTCCAAGCCGATCCCCTGTCGCCAATCCTGCTCGATCTGACCTACGACCTACGCAAGACCTGCCTTGAGGAACTCGAAACCGCCCTGAGCGAACTCGGGCTGCACCTCGACGGCGCCCTACTCTTCAAGCTCAAACGCTCACTCTATTACTACACCGAAGAGACCTATCGCGAGAACCACGGCTGGACACGCAGCGATAGCAACTCCAACTCCACCAAGTTGGTGTTCGCACAACGCTGGGAGAACCTCGAGCACGGCTGTCGCGATCCCCGCCCCGAGCATTGGCGCCGATACCTCTGACGAGATGACAGTCTTCGGTTGGTCTTATATGATCCAGGAAATCCCTGGATCATACCGAGTCATCGATGCGCTTTGATGTCAGCGACCACGAGATCAAGAGAGCCAAGATCCCGCACGAACTCTTTCTCACCAACCTGATCGGCAACCATATCCTGATGGCCGTCGCCGCCGGCGGGATCGCGGGGAGTTTTCCCTGGGTGATGGCCGTGATCCCAGCCGTCTCGCTCTCGCTGCTCAGCTTTACGCTCTGGCGCGCCCGCCGCTCGATCGGCCGCGATCCCTGGTACGTGATGTGTCACTGGCAGGTCTGCGCGCGTCGTAGCCGTCTCTTCATCGGCATGCTGTTGTCATCGGGCCTGGTCGTCACGCTCGGCTGGCTCGCCCATGTCTATGGCGGACTGATGAAAGAGGCGGCCATCGCGCTGGTCGTCGGCACCGGCATCCTGCCGATCATGGTCACCGTGCTGGTGCTGATCATCGTCGAGTCCGACGCCCTCTATCATGCCCATCAGGCCAAGCTACCGACTTGGGTGGTCGAGCGGTATCCGAACCCTGAAGCCAAACTCATCGAAGAGGAAGCTCCCAACGCCGCCGCCTGAGAAGCGCGAATACGCTAATCCGCCGCTGACTGCTCCCGCGCGACCAAGAAATCGACCAACTCGAAAAGCTGCTCGCGCCCGCCGGCCTCGCTCACGCCGGTGGTGTATTGGCCATTGACGACAATCGCTGGCACACCCGAGAGCTGGTAGTGACGCACCAGATCCGCCGACTGACGAACCTTCATGTCGACCGGAAATGACTGATAGGCGGCGCGAAAGGCTTCCTCGTCAATACCCTGCTCAGCGGCAAAGGCGATCAACTGCTCATCGCTGAACAGCTTTCGCCGTTGTTCATGGAGCGCCTTGAACAGCGGCTCGTGCAGCTTATCCAGTTCCCCCAGTTGCTCGGCCGCGAAGAAGGCCTTGGCATGCGGAATCCAGCGACTCGAGGCCGCTGCGGGTAGACGCCGGAAGCTGACGCCCTCCGGCTTGGTCTCGAGCCAACGCTCGATCGCTGGCTCCAACTGATAGCAATGCGGACAGCCGTACCAAAACAGCGCCAAAACCTCGACATCATCACCGGGCTCGGCGCGATGAGGTTCGGCAACCACCTGATACTCGATGCCCTCGTCGAAGCTCGGTGCCGCCAGCGCGGCACCGCACGCCAGGCACAGCAACAGCAGGGCGCCAAGCGCGGTAGCGGCGAAACGGTCCCCTTGCAGCGGGCGCGTCAGGATCGTCGATTGCGCGGTCATCGGATTCCTCCCAAGGTCTTCATCGGTCTCAGAGATGGGCAGCCAGTGCGGCGCGGGCGGCGCTGAATCAGGGCGCAAGCAGATAGTCGAAGACCAGACCGAGGAACACCGCCATGCCGAAGTAGTTATTGTTCAGAAAGGCCTCGAAGCAACGCGCCGGCTCGCGAGCCCGAAGCAACCATTGCTGGTAACCGAACAACGCCGCCGCGACGACGAGCCCAACGAAATAGGCCGCGCCAAGCCCCGCCTGGAAGCCGACCCAGATCAGGATCAGCAGCATCAGCACCTGCAGCAGCGCAACGATGAGCCGATCCCAACGCCCGAACAGGATCGCGGTCGATTTGATGCCGATCTTCAGATCATCCTCGCGGTCGACCATCGCGTACTCGGTATCGTAGATCAGCGCCCAGATCATGGTGGCCACGAACAACACCCAGGCATAGAGCGGCACTGTCTCCTGAATCGCGGTGAAGGCCATCGGCACCGCCCAGCCGAAGGCCGCGCCCAGGAACAGCTGCGGCACATGGGTGAAGCGCTTCATGAACGGATAGATCATCGCCAGCGTCACCGCCACCACCGACATGGCGATGGTCTGCCAATTCAACAGCAACACCAGCGCAAAGGCCGCGAGACTCAGGAGCACGAAGACCGCCACCGCCTCGAGCGGGCTGATCAGGCCCTGCGCCAACGGTCGCGTGTTGGTGCGGGCGACATGGCCATCCAGCTTGCGATCGGCATAGTCGTTGATCGCGCAGCCCGCCGAGCGCATCAGCACCACGCCGGCGACGAAGATCAGCGCGACTGGCCAGGGCGGCTGGCCCTCGCCGGCAAGCCAGAGCGCCCACAGCGCCGGCCACATCAACAGGAAGATACCGATCGGTTTATGCAGCCGAATCAGCCGATAGTAGGCATCGAGCCGGACCCGCCAGTCGAGCCTGGGCGCAAGATGGTGTTGATCCTGAAGCTTGGTCTCGCGAACGCTCATGCGGCGATGGATGATCTCTTCTGACAAGCGATAAACGGAAGGGCCGGAACCGCATCACGGGATGAGCCGGCTCGGATCTAAGCGCGAATTATCGCATAGCGCCGCTCGGGGATGCGCGGTCCAACGTATGATCGCCGCCCACACCCGGCGCCTTAGAGGCTGTTTAGAAAGTCGGAGGGAATGGGTTTCATATCAATCACGTTGCA
>NZ_JCAQIA010000067.1:0-6296 GCF_059621085.1 Halochromatium sp. NSM3
AGTCCGAGAGAAACTGCTGTAGACTCAAACCCTTCTGAAACTGGATCTTGTTCTGCGGCATCGCTGATTTCCGCCTGGTTACCCTCTTTGCAGTCTAGACTAGAGCCAGAGAATTGGCTGAGATTCGTGAATAATCAGGTAGGCCCAAACCCAAACCGTTTTCCTGAAAAGCTTTGGGTGGAGATGGCTGATGGTTTCATGGCGGCTACTGGCGCACTGTTCCAATACCTAGAGGGCTGGAGATTTACAAAGGCCAATCCAGAGCTAGTCCAGTCTGCTAGAAAGCACCTAGATGAGTGCTAATCGGGTAAGAACGGGTGTTTAGCCCGCCCTCCCCACACTACCTAATATGCGAGTTCGCATTAGGCGGTTCAAAAGAAAGGAGCACATGAGGACTTCAGCCAAAGCTATGCGCTGTCATGGCCTTGACTATCCCCTAGTTTACCTGTTGCGGCTAGCCAAAAAGCAGCAGATCGTTATTGAGCATCTGACCAGAGACCTGAAAGCCTTTCACATTCTCTCTAACACGTTCAGAAATCGTGCTACTCGCATGGCTGATCAGGTCATTTTGGTCGTCGCAGGCTTGGCTAACCTCAAAAATAATTATGCTGTTCAGTGAGATACCGGTTTTTGTTTAGTCACAAGTCTATTAAGTCGTTGTTGACCACTAAGCTAAGTATTGGAACAGACAATGATCAAAGTCCGAGAAACTCGTGTGTGCTGGGTTCCGTTTCATCTTTCCAGCAGTTCACCCCGTTGCCGTCAGATTCTCGAAAAGTTCGGCCTGACGCTTGTTAGCAGGACGAACGGCTTGCTTGGATGTCCGTCGCTCACCGGGATGATCCGAATACTCCCCGATCAAGTGATGATACTTTTCAGCCAGTGGCCTTACAGGCTCTGGTTTTGGGACAGGCGTTCTCACCGGAGGCAGCAGCTTGAGCGTATCTCGAGCCGTGTGGTCGCCAAGGAGCTGATAGCGGATCTCACGCGCAAGGACCTCGGCCAACAGTGACGGAACCGCGTTGCCGATCATCTTCTGAACGTCAGTCCGGCCACAGTCAAAGCTCAGTCCATCCGGGAACGTTTGGATTCGACACATCTCCGCAGCCGTCAACTTCCTGTTGCTCCAGTGAAACGGGCCGATGGATGAGCCGGGCTGAGCCTGGATCGTCCATGAAGGAAGACGTTTGGACAGCTTGAGCATGAAGCTCCAGTAGCGCGTTCGCCAGCCGAACAGTGGCTCCCCGCCTCCACGATTTGTGTGCCACAGGTAGTTGTTCCCCTCCGGGATGGAAGGCAGCAGGTCAGCCCATTTTCCGCCGACCTTCAGAGATGGATCTGTCGGATAGCGCGGGAGGTCACCAATCGCGTCCCAAGCTGTCCGATATGGCAAGAGCCCCTTCGCTAGCAACGCTTCATTGTCAGCCGCGCAGTGGGTTGGCTTCGGAAAAACAAACTCAGTGCCTTCACGGCTTCCGATGAGAAAGACGCGCTCTCGAATCTGTGGAACACCGAAATGCGCGGCGTTGAGCATCTCCCAGCTAACCTTGTAGCAGGTTCCGGTTTCTCTGTTGATCTGCTCGATGCCTTGAAGCAAGTAGCGCAGCCCTTCGTCCTTGTTCTTGTAGGCCAACCCATACACGTTCTCGAGGAGAAAGGCTTTTGGGCGTGCATCGCGAAGCACACGCAGATATGCTGTAAGCGTATCTGCGCGGGGGTCATCGAGGCGGAGCGCGTCGCCTTTGGCCCAGTAGCCCGATTTTGAGAACGGTTGGCAAGGGGGGCCTGCGATCAAGATGTCAGCATCGCCGGGCTTGACATCCGCCGCGTTCAGGATCGCTTCCGAGCTGTGGTCGTGGATATCACCTTCGAGAACGGGCCAGCTACGGTTACGGCGCAAAGCCGTGCAGGCAGCGCTATCGAGTTCCACCGCCGCTATGGTCTCGAAACCGGCGGCCTCGAACCCAAAGTCAAGCCCTCCGACGCCAGTGTAAAGACTAATCGCGCTGTGCATTGTGCTCATGCCTCGTTCTCATGGGGGTATGGTTCTTCGCGACGCCTTTGAAGGCGAGGCTACCACGATAGCAGATGAAACTTGTATCAACAATACAAACTCCTTTCCAAGAATGCTTCGGGTAAAGTTGCGCGAAGCCATGGACGACTACCGCCGCCGGTTCGGCGACCGTATGACGTACGAGAAGCTGGCTAACGTGACGGGGTTATCCCGGGCCACTTTGGAGTCGTTGGCGTCGCGCGAGTCGTACAACACACGTTTGAGCACGATTGACAAGCTTTGCATAGCGCTGTGCTGTGAGCCGGCAGACCTCTTGGAGCTTGTTAAGGACGAGGAAGGAGCTGGCTGTGAAGATCGACAAGAAGGTCGCTGCTGATTCTCTAAGAGCGGAGGCGCGCCGGCTCAAGGACGAGGAGCCGGCAAACGCGGCGTGGGAACAAAAAATCGAAGAGCTGTCGCGATTGTGCGAGGTGGGCGTCTCGAAGACGCACATCGCGTTTCTCGGGACGGCGATTCTTGCGAAGACCGTTGATTCGGATGCCGACCTTTTTGCCATCAAGCCAGAGCATGCGGACGGTAATCCACGGGCATTCTCAGCTCGGACATTGTGCCATTCGGTGCTTGTTCCACTTTCCGCCGAGCTTGGGTTTAGTCTCGGCGTGACGGGGCGCGAGCCTTTGAATAATCAGCCTTACTTCCGGATGACCCGCCTCGACGATGGGACTCCCGTCCATGCCGGAGGCCGCGTAGCGTTCGATTACATGGTTCAGCTTGTGCGAGAGCTGGATGCCACACATGACAGCGGAGAAGCCAGGTCTGCGCTGCGCGCGTTCATTAAGGTCAGATCAGGTTACCAGCCTCGCTATATTGACCACGATGGGGGGCATCTTGTTGAACCTACTGCTCTTGCCGAGCTGATCTCAAGATTCGTTCGTGACGACTCAGAGAGAGGAAAGCGTGCACAGGCAGTTGTTGCCGGTTTGGTCGATGTCTTTGCTGGCCCGGATCGTGTTGAAAGTGGGCGCATCAACGACCCAAGTAGGAGGCATCCTGGCGACGTTTGTGTCCACTCAGCTTCCGGTGACGGAACATGGAAAAAAGCGATTGAGGTTCGTGACAAGCCAGTTTCTTCTTCTGATGTTTTCGTCTTCGGCAAGAAGTGCATCGATATGGGGGTCCGCGAGGCAGCCGTTGCAATGTTTTCTGAGCGTCAACAGCTGCTCGATGAGCAAGGACTTCAGCGTTGGGCAGGAGGGTTTGGCATTGGTCTGACGCTCTTTTATGGTTGGACCGCGTTCGTTGAACAGGCCTTGTTCTGGAGCGAACTGCCAAAACCAGTCGCTGCTGGCCGTGCAACTGCGCACATCCATGAACGTCTGGTCGCTGTTGAAGCATCGTCGCGGGGTGTCGAGCTTTGGAACCAGTTGATCAAGAGCGGCTGAGAGGAATCCGCCAGGCATATTCCTCACAATTTCTCTTCAAACCCGAATATTGAGCCCTTTGCCGACAGGTTCGGTTTTTGAGTAAATAGGGGCCTGACCCAGCCCTTTTAAGGTCTCGTTCTCGCCCTGTCGCAACTGTTTGATTACACAAACGTGTATCCTGGCTGAGCACCCACGTCAGTTCGTTGCTGCACACGGCAACGTTCGTAAACAACTGATCTTGAATGTTGTTTTTATGCACCTTAAAAGGGCTGGGGCCTGACCCTAATTTACTATTAGTTCACGCCCATGCCGGGCGTACACGAGTTGCTACAGCCGATCCCGGTTCGCTCTTGTTCAACCGGCTCGGCTGAGCATGGCGTTGGAAGCAGTTGGCTGAAAGCGGCCTGTGAGGAGTTCCCATGCTTTTTGGAATATACGGCTTTAATTTTAAGGAACCTATCCATTGTGGTGGTTACACACTAACACCACTTTCTGTTAGCAATTCTAAAGTGGCAACTGATAGCCGGTCATTTCATTTAACTGGTTACATGGAAATAAATACCACTGATACCAAAAATAAAATAGAAGAAATAATTTTTGAGGTTTCTTCTATTCTAACTTTTATTCAACAAGAACACGTTATTATCACATATACTCCATCTGAAAATATTGATTTTCCAAAAAATCTTGATATTTTGGCATCGCGTACAAAAGGAGGAGAGCTTGTTATAAATGATAAGTCAAAGGAATCACTACTAAATTTATTGATAAATAAATTAAGTGATACAAGCTTTATAAGCTCAACTGATTTTAGAACAGCATTCTTTCGTAATGTTGAAATATGGAGATTAAATTCACACTTTATAGATATAACCTATTATTTTTGTTTCTCTGGTATTGAGGCATTAGCGCGTTGCAATCTCAATGATTATGATTCACCAGCAGCACAAGTTATTACTCCCTTCTTAGCATCTCTTGGATTTGAAATTACCCAAGATGAAATGCAGAATTATGCTCATGTGAGGAATGCGCTTTTCCATTGTGGGCGTCATTCTAAAATCATTGATAAAAATGGCTCAAAAGTCAAACTTAAGTTGTCCGACTTTGAAGGCAATATTATGATATTATTTCCTGATATTTTATTAAAGATAATTGAGTTTGACGACGGTCATGTTAACTGGAACAGGTGGAAAGATTTAATGGGCTTTTGTTAGTTCTGCTTTTAGTTGAGAATCATGCATGAAAATATATTACTGTTTTCTAACTTTGCGCTCCAACCCGAACGCCCGCTGTCGGGTTTTTTCGGTATTTCAGGTTCAGTGCAGGCGCGCGGCGGTTGAGCTTTAGGCGTTGGCCATGGCACCCTCTGCATGTTGATCTGATCGCCTACGTTAAATTATAGACCAGATGCGTTAGTTGTCTGGATTAGAAATGGCTGGACAATAACATGTTCTTGCAGTCACGACACACAACAGCAGCCATTGCTTTGATACTTGTTGTGCTAATTGCGCCATGGGTAACCGCAAGAGGGGTAGCGCTTTGGCATGGTCATTTTCGTGTGTTAGAGGCTAATCCTTGGAAGATTGAAATCATTGACGGCTCGGCGGGAGGTCATCGTGATGAGACTGGTCTTCCTCTTGTAACGCCGGACAAATGGAAGTCTCTAGGCAGAAAACCTAGGCACGATGATGTCGGCAAGATATTCGAGTTTTATGGAACCATGCCTGACATAAGTGGTCCATATTCTTTCCAGTCTACTAAAGGAGGTCTTTCGTTTACATCAAAGTACAGTATGCCTGACCAGTTTATTGAGATGGCAATGACAGACATAAAGATAGAATCATTAAAAATCTTTTTCATTGCATCATGCGGTCTGGCTGTGGTTTTGTCCTGCGTTGTAGCTCTTGCCAAATTTAGGAAAAAATCAAGCTGATTAAATTACCTAACAAGCTGCTTCAGCCGACCGCCCAAGCTTGTCGTTCGTCACTCCCCTTTGTCGAGCATTCTCGGGGTATCTGCGGGATAACATACGCCGCCGCAGGATATCCCGCGCAGGGATTCGGTTCAAGCTCCGATTGTCCACCTTGATATCCCGTGGTAAGTTATCTGGAAACCATACAATCACTGGTTGGGCGTCTTGATTGTAACCTGAGGCGTTACGCGCTACACTTGGCCAATGATACGCAGCTTCGCGCACAAGGGCCTGGAGAAGTTCTTCCTTAAAGGCACCAAGTCTGGAATACAGGCCAAACATGCCCCGAGGCTTCGTCTCATACTCGGCCGTCTCAACGCCTCGGTTGCCCCTGAAGATATGAATTTGCCAGGTTTGGCACTTCATCAACTCAGCGGGGATCGCTCAGGCGTTTGGTCAGTGAAGGTTAGCGGCAACTGGCGGGTTACGTTTCGCTTCGTCGGTGAGCATGCTGAAGTCGTGAACTATGAGGATTACCACTGAGGGGAAACCATGCTGATGCACAATCCGCCTCATCCCGGCGAAGTATTGAAGGAGCTCTGTATTGAGCCACTTGGGCTTACCGTCACTGATGCTGCCAAGGCATTGGGTGTGAGCCGCAAGACGCTGTCCACGGTTCTTAACGGCCGTGCAGGCATTAGCCCTGAAATGGCCATCCGCCTTTCCATCGCTTTTGACGCGTCCGCCGAGAGTTGGCTAAACCAGCAATCGCAATTTGATCTTTGGCAGGCTGAACAGCATAGATCGGAGCTCAAAGTTGAAAAGCTTTCTGCTGCGTAGCCGGCAGCCGCCCAACAAATCGTTGCAGCGGACGTTTTTACCCCCCCCCCAATTTGTGTGCCGAAATTGGGGGGGGGGGAAAAACCCCGAGAAGGAAGGGGTTTGG